>NZ_JBHTJV010000004.1:0-3036 GCF_042676045.1 Pseudahrensia aquimaris
AAGCCACAGGCACGCCCGCCCGCGGCACGCTGGCCCCAGCACCCGCCGCCTTCTCAATCCCCATCGCACCCGCACCCGGCATAGAGATCACAAAAGTGGCGGACACTTCAGGCCTGTCAAACCCGCCGCGCAAAGACGACGTGTTGCGCTACACGTTTAGCATTTTGAACACTGGCAATGTGACGCTCAGCAACATCACCGTCACCGATGGTGGCGCTGTCGTCACTGGTGGACCAATCACACTCGGTCCGGATGAAGACGACACAATAACTTTTGAAGCGACGCATGTGCTGACGCAGCCGGAGATTGATTCCGGTGCTTACACAAACCAAGCGACGGTCTCCGGCACGCCACCAAATGGCGGCACGCCCGTGACGGATCTGTCCGATGACCCAACAAATCCTGCAGGTCCGAATGACCCAACGGTAGTTCCGTTTGTTTCGCAGCCTCGCATCGAATTGCTAAAATCGGCGGTGCTGAACGACGGCGGCGATGGTGTGGCCGACGAAAACGACACGATTTCCTATACATTCACAGTCCGCAACACGGGCAACACAACGCTGTCAAACATCACAGTCAGCGATCCTTCGGTGACAGTCTTGGGTGGTCCAATTTCGTTGGAGCCGGGGCAGTCGGATAGCTCGACCTTCACGGCCATTTACACACTGACGCAAACGGACGTCGATGCTGGCAGCGTTTCGAACACGGCGACGGCAACCGGTGCCGACCCAAGCGGTCAACCGGCCTCCGATGTGTCTGACAGCACCAATCCAGGTGACGGCATTGGTATGAATGATCCGACTGTCACGCCACTTCCGGGAAGCGGCTCAATCGCTGTGGAGAAGACCGCGACGCTTAACGATGGTGGTGACGGCGTTCAACCGGGCGACAGGATTGTTTACGCGTTCACCGTGCGTAATACGGGGAACGTTACGCTCACCAATATCACGATAAGTGACTCCGGAGCCGCGATCAGCGGTGGTCCGATTTCCAGCCTTGCTCCTGGCGCTTCTGACAGCACAACCATTGTCGGTGAATACCTAGTGACGCAGCCGGATATTGATGCTGGAACCTATTCCAACAGCGCTCTTGTGACCGCGACTGATCCGTCCGGCGGCTCCGTATCAGATGTGTCGGATGACCCGACCAATGCTGCAAATTCTGATCCTAACGGTGACGGAAATCCGGATGATCCAACGGTGATTGTCATTCCGCAAGCTCCTTCACTGACGGTCGTTAAGGCTGGTGTTTTGGATGATGGGGGTGATGGTGTTGCCGATGTTGGCGATGCGATTGATTACACGTTTGTTGTGACGAACACGGGCAATGTTCGGGTGAGCGGGATTACGATTGATGATCCAAGCGCGGTTGTCAGCGGTGGTCCGATCACGCTGGAGGCCGGGGCGAGCGATGTGGCGACGTTCACGGCGCGGTATGTGCTGACGCAGCCCGACATTGATGCGGGCACGTTTGCGAACACGGCGACGGTCAACGGCACCGATCCGACAGGCGGGCCGGTGAGCGATGTATCGGACAGCGCCAACCCAGCCGATGGCGGCGGGGATGACGACCCAACTGTGACGCCGCTGGGTTCCAGCCCATCGATTGCGATCACGAAGAGCGCGGATACGTCCGGTCTGTTGTCGCCTGTGCAGGTTGGTGATGCGATCAACTACACGTTCACGGTGACGAACACGGGCAATGT
This sequence comes from Pseudahrensia aquimaris, assembly GCF_042676045.1. Classification (NCBI taxonomy): domain Bacteria; kingdom Pseudomonadati; phylum Pseudomonadota; class Alphaproteobacteria; order Hyphomicrobiales; family Ahrensiaceae; genus Pseudahrensia; species Pseudahrensia aquimaris. Next base: position 1,706 of record NZ_JBHTJV010000004.1, read on the forward strand.
GACCCTGTCCGGCATCACGGTGACCGACCCGGGTGCGACGGTATCGGGCGGCCCGATCACGCTGGCACCGGGGGCGAGCGATACGGCGACGTTCACGGCGAGCTATGCGATCCAGCAGGCTGACATAGACGCTGGCACGTATTCCAACCAGGCGACGGTCGCGGGCAATCCACCGACTGGCCCGCCGGTCAACGCGGTCTCCGACGACCCCGTGACCAGCGATCCGAGCGATCCAACAATTGCGGTTATTCCGCGTGCGCCGAGCATGTCTTTGGTCAAGAACGCGACCAATGTGGCCTTCCAGCAGCCGGGCGATACGGCTGACTTTGACTACATCGTCACCAATACCGGCAACACAACGATCACCACGCCGATCACGGTTACTGACAACCTAATCCCCACGGTCACCTGTCCGGCGCTGCCAGCAGGTGGTTTGCTTCCCACAGCATCACTGACCTGCACGGGTCAATACGTTGTTCAGCAGGCTGATTTGGATAACGGCTCGGTGACGAACCTTGCTTCCGCCTCGACCACGCCTGCGGGCGGGCCGCCGATCACGACGCCGATCACGTCTGAGACCATTCCGGCAACGCAGGCTCCGGCGCTGACGGTCACCAAGGCTGCGGTCGAGACAAGCTATGCGGCTGTGGGCGATATCATCAACTACACATTCACGCTGACGAATGCGGGCAATCTGACGCTGACGGGCACAACGACGGTTGTGGACGACAGAATTGGCACCATCGACTGCTTCACGGGCAACTTTCTGCCGGGCACGAGCCAGACCTGTGTTGGCTCGTACACGATATTGCAGAGCGATCTTGATGCGGGTTCGGTGACCAATCAGGCGTTTGCCGAAAACGGCACGGTGACGTCACCGCCAGCCTCGGTGACGGTGAATGCGGATCAGGCTCCGGCTCTGACGGTGGTGAAGTCTTCGACCGACACGACTTATGCNATTTCCATCGCGGACGACAAGATCAACGGGGCAGGTGGCTCGGTCATTTGTCCGGCACTTCCCACAAGCGGGCTTGCGCCCAATGGCACGCTGACATGTTCGGGCACATATGCTGTCACGCAGGCGGACCTTGATGCGGGCTCGGTGACGAACATCGCAACAGCCTCGACGCCTGACGGAAACGGCGGCACGACGATATCGCCGCCGAGCGACGTGACGATCAACGCCACACAAGCTCCTTCACTGACGGTTGTTAAGGCTGGTGTTCTGGATGATGGGGGTGATGGTGTTGCCGATGTTGGCGATGCGATTGATTACACGTTTGTTGTGACGAACACGGGCAATGTTCGGGTGAGCGGGATTACGATTGATG
>NZ_JBHTJV010000005.1:0-251027 GCF_042676045.1 Pseudahrensia aquimaris
AACCCGAAAAGGAAACATGCGAGAAACGGGATGCTGTCACCCGTCGACTTCGAACGACAGCAGAAAATGAACGCCGAGGGTGTCTAAGAAACTCGGGGCTATTCATAATGACTGCAAGGTCTTTCATAACCGGATCAGTAGAATGTGAAGTCTCCTGCATCCAGCGAGACCACAGATCCAGCATCACCCGCGATATCTATGAAGTTGGATGTGTCCGAATTCAGCGTCACGCGGGCGCTAGATGTGCCGTTGCCGGTGATTGTGAAGTCAGAAAAACTGTCAGCAACTGCCGAAAAAAAGCGCAAATAATCAAGTCCTTGTTCCCAGTCATGGATTGTATCCTGACCGAAGTCTTCGCTGACAAATCTGAATTGGTCACGGTCTTTGCCGCCACGAAGGTCGTCGTCTCCGATGCCTCCTATAAGCGTGTCACGGGCGTTGCCACCGCGAAGGTCATCTTCGCCCGCATCGCCTTGGAGGTAGTCGATGTTGTTGCCGCCAAACAGCCTGTCGTCTCCACCGGAACCGGCAAATCGAGCACGTCCATCGCCGGCACGCATAATGTCATCGGCAGTGCTGGAACCGAGCAGCAATTCTATAGAAGCAAATTGGTCGCCAGTCGTCGCGCCACCGTTCAAAGCTTGGTTGTTGAGATAAACGCGAATGCCCTCATCGCTTGAACGGGCATCGAAACTGTCTCGACCGTTGCCGCCGGAGAAAATGTCCGCTCCCCCTTCATCAATGATGAAGCGATCAATACCTGAATTGCCGTTGAGGCGGTTATCAAGCTCATTGCCCTTTCCGACATGGTTTCCCGCATCGGTGAAAATCAACCGTTCGACATTCGACGTGAGCGTATAGGAGGCGACATCGGTGTAGACGATATCATAGCCACTACCCGCATCTTCGATCACCTCATCACCAGAATTGGAAATATAGTAACGGTCGTTTCCAAGCCCGCCGATAAGATCGGCAGCCCGAACCTCGTCACCCGTGATCGCGTTGGAAAGATCGTTGCCAATAACTGATAATTCATAGCCACCATCGGCGTCGAATTGCAGCGTTGAAATATCGCCATCCGCCTGATCATCCAGTTGGAAAATGAGCTTCGTAAGCGAGCTGGTAAGTTGCCCATCAATTTCTGCATCAAACGCCAAGCCGCTGCCGATTTGCGCTGTATGGAACTCCATAGAATTCTCAAAGAAGTCCAGATCAAGCATAACGCGCTCAAAAGAGCGCAATTCTACAGAGCCGAATGCATATTCTGCCACATCAGGACCAACTGTCATGAAGTTGCTCAAAGTGTCGTTGTCGTCACCACCGTCAAAGACTGCTCCAGCGACCAATTGCTCTGAACTGCTGAAATAGAATGTGTCGTCTCCGTCCCAACCGTAGACTTGCCTGTCGCCATTACCGACCACCAATTCGTCATTGAAAATCGTGCCGATCACTTGGCCCGTCGTATAGGCCGGCGACCCGTTGGGGTCATCGCGCGGGTCAAAAATGGCTGCAAACACATTTGCGTTGATGCTCGCCGTAATGGTGGTGACATAGGTTCCTCCAGCGATAAACCGTCCATCATCAAGCGCCGCGATCGAAGGCTCGCCAACAAAGCCAAATCTAAATAAATCCTGAAGAATGACAAAGTCGCTACCCACTGGCAGTCCGTCGTCATCAAACCGCTGTCCGACTATCTGGTCAGTCGCACCTTTTGTGTAGGCGATTACGAACCCACCGCCCGCAAGAGCAACGACTTCTGGTTCATAATTGTTGTCACTCCCTCCAGTGTTCCCCACAAATTGAACGGGACCGTCAGCAAAGCCTGCATTGTCGAAAAGCTGGAAGCGGATATCCCTGTCGAGGGCATCATCCTCTCTCCACGCAACGACGAAACCACCATTTGTCAAAGCAGCTACGGATACACTGATATCCTCATTAGAATTGGCCGTCGTGCCACCAACCTGAATGTTGCCTCCAATCAACGTCCCATTGGCGGCAATCAGATTGAAGTAGACCCCAAACTCCAGGGTAAACGGATCAAATACAGAAGCCGCTAGAACATGATTGCCATTTGACAGTCGGGCCAGCGCCATACTGTCGATTTCATCGTAGAATAGAAAAGGACTGCTGACACTAGACGATGGCGTGCCATTGGCGCTAACGAAAGTAATCTTCGTATCGTAGAAACCAGTGCTCGCTTGATCGTTGATAGCAACTATGAATGAACCATCAGCGTTCGCGGAAATGGCTGGATCGTAGTCATTCGCAGCGCCAGTTCCGGCATCGATGATAGCTCCGTTTCCAACCAGGTCGATACCTTCTTCATCGGTTCCGAAAATATCCCACCGGCTTTCAGTGTTCGGGACGGGCGGAAATCCGATTTGGTTTGCATAGTTCGTGGCGATCGCGAATTTACCGTCATTCAGAGCAACAAGTTCGAAGTTTGCTGCTGTAAGGTCTTTGGACTTTCCAACGATGGTCTGCGCGCCAATCTGATTGCCCAAGGAATCGAACAATCCACCAATCAGCAAAGCATTGTTTAAGCCATCAGTGGTATCGGCGCTGTTGCTTTTCCAGACCATCAGGATGTTGCCGTTGTCGAGCACAACCGACTTCAAGTGTGTCTGGTCATCGCCGTCAGGACCAACGTCGCCATTGTTCACTCGAAAGCTTTGACGCCAAGTTTCTGGTGTAATGGACATAGGGATTTCCTCCAGTTCATATTGGTGAACAGGCAGAACAGTCCGACTTACGGTGCGCAGGATAGTTGTTGAAACACCCATGCGTGTGCAGCCGCCATTCAGCTCTGCTCACGCCCCTCAACGTCCACGCTATTGCCCTTGTCAGTTAGCGTCTCATATAATTCGTGAACACTTCGATTTATTCGTGAATTCACAGGGTTGGTTCTCAACGCCGACTTAAAAGCACAACAAAGCGAAGAACGGTTTGATCCAATGTGGCGATTACTAACCACAAACTCAGTCGGTCATCATGTTTTGATGGTGTCCGTGCTCACGCTTGTGTTTGCCCGTCTCGGACCTTTCGGCACCTACTATCTCGGACCGTTCCAAAAGCTGTTCTATTGGGGATTGGCGCTGTCTCTGTGTGGCGTCATTTTCCGCAGAATGATCGGTTTTGCGCACAATGGAACCTGGTTGCAAGAACACCATTGGGCCGCGCGTATTTTGGCCGGGGCTGCATTGGCGGCATTTCCCGCTGGTCTCGTGATTGCCGGCCTTGAGGTTGCGTTTCGAGACAATCAAACACCTCTGGCAGACTATCCCCGTTTTGTGTTCCACACGTTTATCATCGGATCGGTCATCGGCACGCTTTGGTTCAAGGTCTTGCTACAACCTGAACCGCAGACCGCAGAAGCCTTCATCGACGCCGACGCAAACAGTCTTCATGCATCCCCACCACAAAACAATCCTTTTCTGAGCCGCCTTCCAGTCAACGAGCGTGACAACCTGCTATCGCTTTCGATGCAGGACCACTACGTCGAGACGTACACAACGCAGGGGAGACACATGCTGCTGATGCGTTTCTCGCAAGCGATGGACGAATTGAAGGGCTTCGCCGGAATTCAAATCCACCGCTCCCACTGGGTCTCTCTCGATGCCGTCATTCGCCTATACCGAAGCAAAGGTCGCACTTTCGTTCTTCTGAAAGATGACCGCTCACTGCCGGTCAGCGAGACGTTCCGAAAAGTTGCGATTGAAACTTTAGGACCAGAAATGAAACCGCCAGCCAAGGTTTAAGCGAGGGTTGATGCACGGCCGCAAACAAGCGTCTCCTTGCATTTCGCCGCCCGTTTGGCATGTAAGGGCATTGTTGATCCACTTTGGGTGATTTGTTTGACCATTACTGTCCACAAGGGCGATTTGCCCGATCTCACGCGCTACGGTGCAAGCGTTGCCATAGACACCGAAACTCTGGGTCTGCAAATCGCACGCGACAGGCTGTGCGTTGTCCAGCTTTCGCCGGGCGATGGCACCGCTGATGTGGTGCAGATCGAAAAGGGCCAGACCAGTGCGCCCAATATTGAAAAGCTGTTGAACGACACGAGCGTCACCAAGATCTATCATTTTGGCCGCTTTGACATAGCCGTACTCTACAACGCTTTCGGCGCAATGAGCGTCAACAATTTCTGCACCAAAATCGCTTCACGGCTCACCCGCACCTATACAGATCGCCACGGTTTGAAAGACCTGTGCCGCGAGTTGTTGGCGGTCGACCTATCGAAGCAGCAGCAATCCTCAGATTGGGCCGCAGAGACGTTATCCGATGCTCAACTCACTTACGCAGCATCCGATGTGCTCTATCTCCACCGTCTGCGCGAAGTCTTGATCGAGCGGCTGTCACGCGAAGAGCGCATGGAAGTTGCAGAAGCCTGTTTTGATTTTCTACCCATGCGCTGCAAGCTCGATCTAATCGGTTGGGACGAAACTGATATTTTCGCTCATTCTTGAGGCGCAAGCGGACGCAAAGGGGGACGGCCCCAAAAACACCGCATTGCTGCGCCAGAGCAAATACCGCGCAGCATCGGGCGCCGTGGGCAGTAAGGTAACGGGGGCAGTTTTCGATATGACAACACAATTGCCAAACCCCGCTGCCGCTCCTGCGGTTCAATCGCAGCCCCGGCAAGCCAACAAGCGCTCCGATGCGGATTTCTCTCACGCCAAACGCCACTCGCGCATAGTTTCTATTTTGCGCAAAGCGCTGCCTGCTTTGGCGGTGGCATGGGGCGTTCTATTCCTGTCCAATGCCACCTTTTCTCTGGCAAACCTGCCAGATATCGCCGTGGATTCCGCTGGCATAGAGGGCGGGAAACTGGTGATGAACGCACCCGTGCTCAGCGGTTTTGACAAACAAAACCGTCCTTTCGATATCAAAGCCGACCGCGCGATCCAGGACTTGACGGACTCATCCGTGGTCGATCTGGAACAGATTAATGCGCTGCTGCCGATTGATGCGAATACCAAAGCGCGTGTCATCGCTGATTTCGGCACATACAACGCAACATCCGAAACCATCACTTTGCGCGAAAACATTTTTATCAATGGTGCGCACGGCATGGATATCACACTGAAAAGCGCCAACATCGACATCAAGAGCGGCACTATGAAAAGCGATGATGCGGTGACTGTGGTATCGAAAGACATGAAAATCAGCGCTGATTCCATTAGTGTGGAAGACAACGGCAAGCGCGTTGTCTTCAAAAACCGCGTTATGACGACGATCAATCCAAGACAGACGGACAAAGCCAAGAAATGACTTTTACTACTTCCCCGCGAACGAATTTTGCTCCGTCAAAACTTGCGATGATTGCAACAGTTGCGTTGGCAACACTCGTGGTCAATGTGCCCGCTGACACTGCCTTCGCTCAAGCATCGGGCAAGGCGTTCAGCGGCTTTTCAGGGAGCAGTAAAGATCCAATCCAGATCGGCGCGGACGAACTGGAAATTGTCGACAGTGAAAACCGCGCAACCTATTCCGGTCGCGTTCAAGTCACACAGGGCTGTTCCACACTCAAAGCGGATAAGTTGACCGCCTTTTACGCGCGCAACAGCAGCGGTGGCGACGGAAACTCGCAAGGCAACATCGAAAAACTGGCGTTCTCCGGCAACGTCTTCGTCTCATCTGGCGAAAACACTGCGACCGCTAAAAGCGGCTCTTTCAACACAGTCACAGAAGACGTTGTGCTTGAAGGCGATGTCATCGTTTCGCAAGGGCGCAACGCCGCGAAAGGTTGCAAGCTGACCGCTAATTTGAAAACCAATGTCGCCAAATTGCATTCTTGCGGCAAACGGGTGGTTACAATGATCAATCCCAATGCCGTTAGACAAGCGGCGAAGCCGTGCAACTAGCACGAACCCTGCCCCAATTGCCGCAACAGGATATATTTCCGTTTTGAAGATTATTAGCCTTCTAACACGCGGCAAACGCGAACCGGACAATCTTCCGGCCGTTAAACAAGCAGGCGGCCCTCACGGGGAGGAGCAGCCGAAAACAACGCCCCGTTCACGCGACGGGGTGCTGCTCGCCCACGGCCTGATGAAAACCTACAAGAAGCGCACCGTCGTCAACGGCGTCAGCCTCGGCGTGCGGCGCGGAGAATCGGTTGGACTTTTGGGTCCCAATGGCGCGGGCAAAACCACCTGCTTTTACATGATAACAGGATTGGTAAAGCCCGACGAAGGCTCGATATTTCTTGATGGCCACGACGTAACCGCCATGCCCATGTATCGCCGCGCACGCCTCGGTATTGGCTATCTTCCGCAAGAAGCGTCAATCTTCCGAGGGCTTTCTGTCGAGCAAAACATCATGGCTGTGCTGGAGGTTGTGGAACCCAACCGCAAAGAACGCGCCCGTAAGCTCGATGAATTGCTGGAAGAGTTCAAGATTTCGCATCTTCGCAAATCCCCTTCAATCGCTCTTTCAGGCGGTGAGCGGCGACGGCTTGAAATTGCCCGTGCGCTTGCGACACAACCGGCCTTCATGCTGCTTGACGAGCCTTTTGCAGGCGTCGACCCTATTGCCGTTGGCGACATTCAGGAACTCGTTCGCCACCTCACCCGCCGTGGAATTGGCGTGCTGATTACCGATCACAATGTCCGTGAAACCCTTGGCCTGATAGACCGAGCTTACATCATCGCCACCGGGCAAGTGCTCACGCACGGCCGCCCTCAAGACATTGTTAACAATCCTGACGTTCGTAGGCTCTATCTCGGCGACCAGTTTACACTTTAGCTTTTCCCATTTGGTATGCTTCTTGCTTAACGTTGCCCCACGCTTTACCAAAACGCGGGGAGCCGGAATTTATCGCGTGAAACCGGGAAGAAGAGATGGGGCTCGCACAAAAGCTCGTTCAGCGGCAAAGCCAGTCTCTGGTGATGACGCCGCAGCTCAGCCAGTCAATCAAATTGCTGGCCATGTCGAATGTCGAACTGTCGTCATTCATTGAGGATGAACTTGAGCGCAATCCCTTCCTGGAACGCGATTCCCGCCCCGATGGCGAAGCGCAAGATGCTCGAAATGACGGGGTAACCGACGCCAAACCAGACGAGAAAATCCGCGATCTGACTGCCCAAAACGATTTGGAAATCAGTGCGGCGGCTCTCGAAGAAAATCTCGGAACCCGCATCGAAAACGTCTTTCCTGATGAGCAGGACTACACACGGGCCGAGCGTCAAAAACCGGCAACTGATGACCTGCGGCTCAGCCCATCCGGCCTCGCCATGTCGTCCAACGGCGATGCTCACGACCGCAGCGTGTCTGATTTTTCCGCTGATACGAAAACGCTCAACCAGCACTTGCTGGAACAGGCATCAATGGCTCAAGCGGACACCACATGCCTGTTCATCGTCAAAGACTTGATCGAAAATCTTGACGATGCCGGTTATCTGGATTGTACCTTGGACGAAGTTGTTCAGCGCCTCTCTTGCTCAGAAGACCAAGCGCAATCCGCACTTTCCCTGCTCCAGAGCTTCGAGCCAGCAGGCGTCGGCGCACGCAATCTGGCAGAGTGCTTGGCTTTGCAATTGCGCGAGAAGAACCGGCTCGACCCAGCCATGCAAACCGTGCTCGACAATCTCAACCTGCTCGCTAAACGCGATTTCGCTACACTCGCAAAACTGAGTGGCCTCGACATGAGCGATCTGCGCGACTGCGTAGAGGAAATTCGAGCGTGCGACCCCAAGCCCGGCACAGCGTTTGAAGCCACGCCCATGCAACACATCTCTGCTGATGTGTTCGTGCGCGCCAGCCACGATGGTTCGTGGCAGATCGAGTTAAACAGCGAGACCCTGCCCCGTGTGTTGGTCAACGAAACCTATGTGACCGCCGTTTCCAGCAAATTGGGCGGCAGCGACGAAAGAGGCTTTGTCGCCGACTGTCTGCAGACCGCGAGTTGGCTGACCAAGAGCCTCGACCAGAGGGCCAAGACCATTTTGAAGGTCGCTGGCGAGATTGTGCGTCATCAAGACGGCTTCATGGTGCATGGCGTATCCCACCTGAAGCCACTGACACTGAAAGAGGTGGCGGAAGCCATCGAAATGCACGAATCGACCGTCAGCCGTGTGACCTCAAACAAATACATGATGACGCCCCGCGGTCTGTTTGAATTGAAATATTTTTTTACCACCGGGTTGAGCGACAGCGATGGCGGCGAAACTCATTCATCTGCCGCTGTTCGGGACCAAATTCGCCGTATGATTGATGCTGAATCAGCAAAAACCGTTCTGAGCGATGATGCGATCGTTGAAGCGCTGAAAGCCAGCGGCATCGAAATTGCCCGCCGCACGGTCGCCAAATACCGCGACGCGATGCACATTCCCTCTTCGGTGCAAAGGCGCCGTGAAAAACGTGTGCAAGAGAGCGTCGGCTGAAAACAGGAGCCTAAAAACCGGCTCGCGAAAACTTCTTCTGTCAAGACTTTCAATGCGCACCGGAAGGTCTATGATTCTGGCTGTAAGGGGCAACCAAACAGGAGAACCGCCGCATGAGCCTTAGAATTTCCGGAAAGCACATGGATATTGGAGACGCTCTCAAAGGACGCATACAAGAGCGTATAGAAGATGCGGTGGACAAATATTTTGGTCATGGATTTTCAGGCCATGTGACAATGGAAAAGCAGGGAGCTTTTTTCATGGCAGATTGCATGCTGCATCTGGATTCCGGTGTCATTCTGCAAGCCAGCGCGCGCGAAGCGGATGCCCATGTCAGCTTTGACCGCGCCGCCGAGCGGATTGAAAAAAGGTTGCGTCGATACAAAAGAAAGCTAAAAGACCACCACGCTGGTGGACAGGGTGCAGAAAAATCCGAAGTGGCCTACACGGTCATGTCCACCCCAAATGAAGATGAAGAATTGGCGGAAGACTTCGCTCCAGCTGTAGTGGCGGAGGGATCTACCTCGGTAAGAACGCAGACAGTGGCTATGGCTGTGATGCAACTTGAGTTGATGGATGAACCCGTCAACGTGTTCAAGAATGCAGCCAGTGGCCAAGTTAACGTGGTCTACCGTCGGTCTGACGGCAATATCGGTTGGGTCGACCCTTCAAGCGAAGCGGCAGGCTGACTGGAAGACTTAGGGCGATAGGGAGCCCCATTTTGATGGATTTGAATGAAATCTTGACGCCGCAAGGCGTGATGTCGCTGGTCAACGTGAATTCCAAGAAGCAATTGCTTCAGGAAGTCGCTGAGCGCGCAGCTACACTCGCCAACGTCGATGAGCGCATTGTTTTCGACGTTCTGCTGCAACGAGAGCGGCTGGGATCGACTGGTGTAGGAAATGGCGTCGCCATCCCCCACGGCAAGCTGCCGGGCTTGGAAGCGATTTATGGCGTATTTGCCCGCTTGAAGCAGCCAATTGATTTCGATTCTATGGATGATCAGCCCGTGGACATTGTTTTCATGCTGCTGGCACCGGAAGGTTCGGGGGCTGATCATTTGAAAGCTCTGTCGCGCATCGCTCGCTTACTGCGCAATCAGGCAACGCTGTCGCAACTGCGTGCGACTACAGACGAAGACGCGCTCTACAGCATCGTTATGTCCACCGAAAATTTGAATGACGCAATGGCGGGCTAGTCAGCCAACTTAATGTCTCTGCATTGCCACGAGGTCATGGTCTTCAGCATCCTGAAGGATCATCGACATCTCGTCGGCAAGCGCCAATGGCTTACCGTCCGCTCCAAAAAGCGCCCACATATTCGTATCGGCTGGCAGGTTTTCTTCCAGGGTAACTTCAATGGGTAGATCATCCGTGTTTACACGGCGGATATAGGCAAGCGTGCTTTTGCCAAACGACGAGAACTCGATCGCCGAGCCAAAAGGCCGAATCCGCTTGTCGTTCTTTTTATCAGTCATAGCAACGCTCCTAACTTATGCCGCACCAACAAGGTGGGCATGAAAGGCGAGCTGTTCAAGAGAACAAAAGCGCTATCCCTATTTCTTGAAATTCAGCTTCGCAACAACGGAGCGCGTATCACGAATAGTTGCGTCAAGCGCAGCCAGCTCTGCCGACAGCGACACAAGATCAACCTCCGCACGAAGACGAGCCCCGACGAGATCCTCGGCGAACTGCTCATCGGTAGCAATGCGTGCATTGCGCTGGGCTTGGGTCATTGCGCGGACAACGTCAGCGCGTTGCTTGCGCAGCGACACCAGTACGGTGGAAATGGAATCACGGATAATCGTCGAACGCCACAAAACCCCGCTACCGATCTCATTGTGTAGGCTTTGCCCTGCCTCACGCGAAATCTCTTCAAGCTCAAAACGACGACCATACAGTGCGCCGAGACGCACAGAAACTTCCAGCGTCGCGGATAAGTCGTTGCCTCGGTTGCCGGCACCGAAACTGTTGCCAATATCAGTGCCGTAATTTGCACTCGCCTGAACCTTCAGCGCATCCACTGTGCGTCGTCGCGCTTCAATATCATGAACCGTGCGTTCAATGCGCATCAAACGGCGGTCAAGCGCACGAAAGTCTGTATCCTGAAATATCTCGACAGCCTGACGACGCCCGGCTTCGCCCCGGGATTGCGCCTCACGCGCCCTCACCTGCTCGATATATTGGCGCAGGACAGTAGCCCCACCGATAGTGATAAAGCCTTCACGCAAAGCACGCGAAATCTCGCCATTAATGCGCAGCAGTTTCTTGCGTTTTGACCGCAGAACGTTGGCACGAGCCAAATAGCCGCTGCGCGACAGGGACTGCGTGGATGTTGTGGTCAATTGAATGAGCTTAGCCGCAATTTCCTGACGTTCGCAACGAGCAAAAGCCAACTCTTCAGTAAGGTTGGCTCGCTTCAAGTCTAGTATGTCGTAACTCATTCCAACATCGAAATCCGCCTCATCGGAAACCTTTGCAGAGAGCGAAGGCGAACGCAGAGACGTGGACGTAATGCCAGCCTGGGCGAGCACGCGGCGGCAGCGAGCGGAGGGCTCTGCCCGAATTTCAGAGGCTGTGCGGAAATATTCACCGTTGGGCTTAAACGCAGCCTTTAGCGCAGTTGAACGGGATTGCGCCTTGCGCTCATTGCGGCGCGATTGCTTCTTCGCAGGGATGGAGCCAGTCGTTTCGGAAACAGACATAAGCGGGGCCATCGAATGATCGTTGCAGCCAGCTAGTGCAGCTACGCCCAGCAGCAGGGACAGCCCGCTCCCCAAGCGCCAATTGCGCCGTTCAAAATCTGTTTTACTCAACATACTCAACTCAAAAACTCACACTGAAGGGCTACACCCTTAAAAGAACATCGGCGCCCGCTTTGCGTGGACGATTTCCTGCGTAACCGAACGCGGGTCGTAAAAATTTGCTTCCATGAATTTGCCGCGCAACGGCTTGCCAAACAGCGGATGGACAGCGGTTGTCTCGCCACTGATAGGCCCGCCAATCGTGCCAACGGCCGAGCACACAATGAGCGTGAACCGGCAACCGACCAGCTTCTCGCCTTCCAGCACCTGATCGGTATTCGTGTAGGGCACGAACAGAACCATGACAGGTGCATCCAGCGCACGAGCCGCAGGTGTTTTCTCCAAAGATGTGAGGTTTGCTGTGATCACGCCGAGCGAATTTTCAAGTTGTGCAACGCGCAGCTTGGCGGAACCCTCTTGTTTTCCAGCGTTGAAGATTTGCGTTTTCGCAAGGATCACATCACGCGCCAAATGGGCCATGTCGGAGCCCGCAGACGTGATGACAGTGATTTCCGGCTTATCAATTTCCTGACGAAGCGACAGCAGGAATTCCAGACGGCGGTTGACCTTGTTCAGTTCCAGCTGCCGCTGGGCGATTTCGTTTTCCACGGTTGCGATACGGTGCAATGTCTCAAGGACTGCAAGCGTACTGCTGTTCAGCGCTTTGCGTGTGATCAACCGCTTGGCGTAGGCGCCTTCAAGGTTTTTGGCGAACGTGCCCTGCCCGTTCAGCTTGTTGAAATCCGCAATCACCCGCTTCAAGCGTGCAATATTTTTGGTGATCTCGAGCTGTTGATAATTCTGCAAAAGGATCTCTTCGTCGATGGTGCGACGCATCAGGTCCAGCTGCAATTGCCCATCTCTCTTGTCACGCTGCGCAGCAGAAAGCTCAACCGAGGCGCTTTTCAAATCTTGACGCACCTGGTTGGCACGCAGACGCATGGAGGAAAGATCGCGCTCCGTTTTGTCGACCAGCGCATGGCCACGTGACAGTTCAAACGGCAGCGACCAACTGGACGACCCCATGAAGAAGACAATCATCGCGCCATAGGTCAAAAACGTCAGGAAAAGCGCCGTCAGAATGACAACCGCCAATTTCTTGTACGCGAAGTTCGCCACTGGCACGAAACGGCGCCACAGTCCTTGGTCAGCTTCGGCAATCTTGGAGATCGATGCTTCAAAGCCTTTTGTGACCATTGATTTTGTTTCAGTTGGTTGAGCAGACTTTGCGGTTGCAACTTCGACAGCGGGCACTTCCGGCTCAACCGGAACATCGGGACGGCCCTGCGCAGATGCGCCGGCTTCTTGGTCGGCCTCTGGTTCCAAAGTGCGCTTTTCGTCCAGCGAAACCATGTTTTCTGACTCGATGCGCACATCGGACCGCGAAGCAAGCACCGTTGCAATTATCGCCTTCGGCTTGATTGGCTCGCACAGAACATCGTGCACGCCCATCAGACTGCCGTAGATTTCCGCGTCATCCTGTTTGCTCAAAACCACGCAACGGCGAGCGGCACGAAGGGCAGCGATAGCAACCACATTCAACGGATTGGCCGCATCTTCGCCGCGCATGTCGATGATCACACAATCGAACGGATGCTCAACATCACGCGCCACCAGCATGTCGATCGCGTCTTTGGCCAACGCCGCATGATCGAAACGGATCGTCTCTTCCTTGCGCTTAAAACTGCCCTTGGCAATGGTAATTTCCATGCCAACGAACAGCACATTTATAGCCTTTTCGGCCTCGCGGCGCTCTACAGCAGAAAGGTCTTCAGCGGTCATGCCGACACCTTCCTTGCACGGGCGGGCGTGCCGCCAAGATCAGCAATATTAATGCTATCTTCAGTCGAGATGCCCGAATTATCAGACTTCTTGCCGCCCCGCGTCTCCCAAGACGTTGTGCCAAGGGTAAACAGGCCAAGCGGCGTCATGGTCAAATAGACGACCGGGAAAACCGCAGCCATCACGATGAACCAAATACCCGATGTCTGCGCGAATTCCGGCAGACGGTGTTTTGTCAGTTCATAAGCAACGGCAAAAATTGTGACGACCAAAGCATGAAACAGCATGGGCATGACGAATTGCAGTTCCATCGTCTTCGACAGCAGGAAGATGGGATAGAAGAACAACAGCGTGCCCATAGAGATGTAGTGGATCAGCACCAGCAGATTAAATTTGTGCAGATGCGGAATCGCTGTAATCAGATCGATCATGTTCGACCGGCGCCAACGTAATTGCTGGTTCAGATAAGCCGGCATGTTCGTTGGCGCTTTGGTAAAGCAACGCGCGGTAAAGCAAAGACGAGTGCGATAGCCCCGTTCAACGATCTTGCGCGTGAGGAACCGATCCTCGCCGTATTTCACTTCATCCCCAAGGAAGGTGCGCGACTCAACATCCTTGTCCACCGCCAGCATCGCCTCGCGCTTATACAGCGTGAGACAGCCCGATAGACACATGACATGGCTGAATGCGTTTTCGACGTTCTTCAGATAGTGATAGCCGACCCAGTATTTCACGGCCTGCATTCGTGTAAGCCAGGTCTCCTTGGCATTCGATACAAACACGCAGCCGCCGACAGCGTCCGCGCCCGTCGTGTACATGTGACGCACGAGTTCGCTGACAACGTTAGAATCCACAATCACATCGGAATCGACCGACATGACAAGGTCGGTATCGAGATCAAGCACTGCGTTTTTGATACCCAAACGCTTACCCATATTGTGTGGGTTCTGAATCAACTCCATCCACGGATAGCGGCGGCAAGCCTCTTGGAGATGTTCAAGAGTATCGTCGGTGGAGCAGTCGTCCACGAATACGATTTTTAGCTTGTCGCGGGGATAGTCCAGCGCGGCAAAGCTGGCAGCCGTTTGCAGAACGCTCGGTCCTTCGCAAAACACAGGAACGACAATCGCGACCGTCGGCCAATGCGGTGGATCTACATTGTAACCTTCTTGCGGACGCCTATCGAGAACACGCAGCAATGACCCAAGCACGTACCTGTTCGTAAACACGATCAGGACGAGCAAGCCAAACAGCCATTCAACTGTTGATATTGCGATCATCGAGTGCCCCCACAATGCGCCTTGGCGAACTGCGAATTTGATTAAACTTTCAAGGCAACTGGTAACGCTCAGTCTGCCCCCGCTCGCATATACTTAAAGGCGAGGAAGCTGCTGATAGAGTTAACGCGGCAGGGAGCGATGGTGGTTTGAGGGTCAAAAGTGCCGACATATTTTTGTTAGTGTAAACAGATAGATAACGCGCGCATCCTCCTCAACATTCTGTTCACCATAAGCACAATTGAGCCACCCCCCATTACACTTTGGTGACGTCCTCTGCCGCAATTTGCCCAAAGATTTTTAGCAGGGGCTAACACGGGCAATGATCTACAATTTACAAAGCGTCAGCAACGCGGCCGAGACGGAAGCGCCGTCCAAACGCCTTACGTTGTCTGAAGTTTCCGAGCAGCCGGTTGATCTTCCAGATGCCGCCACAGCACGCGTTGCAGTTATCGGTTTGGGCTATGTCGGCCTGCCACTCGTATGCGGGTTTTCGCAAAACAACCGGGCAATCGGCTTCGACATCAGCGCGGACAAAATTGAAGAGCTGAAAAACGGCTACGACGCCACTGGCGAAGTTGTTGGCACAGAACTGGCGGAAGCAGACGTCGAATTCACCATTGACGCTGAGGCATTGGCAACCGCGGACGCGATAATTGTGTGCGTTCCAACGCCTGTAAACAGCCGGAACCGCCCTGATTACCGCCCTCTTCTGGCAGCGTCCAAAACCATCGGCCAACATATGAAGCGCGGCGCATTGGTAGTCTACGAATCAACCGTCGATCCCGGCACAACAGAAAACAAATGCCTTCCTGTGCTGGAATCCGTGTCAAATATGAAAGAAGGCGTCGATTTTTACGTCGGTTATTCACCTGAACGAATCAATCCGGGCGATCCAACACGCAGACTAGCCGATATCAAGAAAATCGTTGCAGGTTCAACGCCTTACGTCACTGATTACCTTGTAAAACTCTATTCACGGGTCATCAATGCAAGCCTCACCCCTGCCGCCAGCATCAAAGTCGCAGAAGCAGCAAAGATTCTGGAAAATACCCAGCGTGACGTCAACATCGCGCTGATGAACGAATTGATGGCGCTTTACGACAAAATGGGCATCCGTGCATCAGACGTGATTGCAGCCGCAAGCTCCAAATGGAACTTCCACCATTATCGCCCCGGCATGGTGGGCGGTCACTGTATCGCCGTTGACCCCTATTATTTGGTAGACGCAGGCCGTCGTCATGGCTTGCCAATGGAACTCGTCGCCGCCGGTCGCGCGGTAAACGAACAAACCCCCTATTTCCTTGCGGAAAAGCTGGAGACCATGTTCGAAGAGGCAGGCCAATCTATCGTCGGCAAGCGCATTCTCGTTCTAGGACGTACATTCAAAGAAGACTGTCCTGATACACGCAACTCAAAAACCTTCAAAATGATGGACTACCTTTGGGCTCAGGGAGCGGAAGTCTACAATTTCGACCCAATTGCTGAGGACGACCACTTTGAGGGGGGCCGCGGCACGCGGATTGTCGATGATCCTTTCGACGGCGGCGCTTATCACGCAATTGTTGTAACGTTGGGCCACAAGGTTTTTCGCGAACAACTAGACCGCAACACTCTGGAAACACTGGTTCCACGAGGCGCACCGCTGATCGACATGCGCGGACAATACGATTGCGAAGAAGTCCACGACCACTTTAACTACTGGCGTCCATAAAACAGGCGCAAAACCAAAAAGGGGCACAACCGTATCGGTTGCGCCCCTTATCATGCTTATTACCGTACCTTAAGGTACGGGAAACTCTTCACCTGCAGTAAACAGATGACGGCCCTTGCTTAACGCCTGAGCCGATCTGCAGAATTAGTCAGCTGCCGAAAGGTTATCTGCAGCGAGCTTGCCGCTGCGCTGATCTTCGATCAAATCGAAGTTCAGTTTTTGGCCTTCAGTCAACGTATCCATACCCGAGCGCTGAACAGCGGAAATGTGCACGAATGCATCTTTGCTGCCGTCATCGGGTGCAATAAAGCCGTAGCCTTTGTCTGCGTTGAAGAATTTCACGGTACCGGTCGTCATAGTCGTATCCTGACATAGTAGTATCCCGCCGGCATCATGCCGACGGTGAGGAAACGTCATCATTGTCAGGGGAGATCAAAAACACACGGCGCACCGAATTCTTTGGGCTGCACCGACAAGTCCAACGTATTGGGAACATAGGGGCAAATCGTGGAATTGCAATGACAATCGCATGACAGTTGTACGAATTCGCTCACCATGCACGTTACGCACCGCGATCCCATCAAAGCAAAAACGCCTTAAACCCAGTGGCTTCCTGTCTCCTTTGATCAGTCTTTCGGCTTGAAAACCAAGACTGGAATCTCGCTGTGGCTCACCACAGCGGTCGCTTGGCTGCCCAAAAGCATCCGTGAAATACCATGACGACCGTGTGACGACATCACAATGAGATCTGCGCCAGTCGATTCAGCCGCTTTCAAAATGCCGTTGACGGGGCGCTCTTTCTCGACATGAAGCGTGGTGGCATCTACGCCAACCTCCGAGGCTATCTTTGCAGCATTCTCCAACGTGACACTCGCTTGGTCGCGCGTGGCCTTGTCATAGGTCTCGACGGGGAAAGCCATCGCCAACTCCCCGCCGTTTACGGAGACCAGCGATTCCGTCACGGTAACAACGGTGACTTTTGCGCCCAGTTCTTTGGCCAATTGGCAGCCTTGGCGAACGCCTTCTTCGGCAAATTTGGAACCGTCGGTAGGAAGCAAAATATGTTTGTACATGGCATGGCCCTCCTTATGAGCGGATCGACTATGCGCCTGCTTTCAAGGCTTTTCTTTGATCCATGTCATGTTTTCGTGCGCGGCTCATCCAGCCTTAAACCCTCCAGCGCAGCAAACGCTTTTCAATCATCGTAATCAAAGCACTGATGATCACGCCGAGCACTGACAAAATAGTCACCCCCACGAACAGTCGTTCCAGATCGTAGAGAGACCCAGCCTCAAGAATATACGCCCCTACCCCATATTCCGCTCCCAGCATTTCCGCCGCTACCAGCAAGATAATCGCGATGGCAAGCGACACCCGCAGACCTGACAAAATGCCGGGCATCGCGCCGGGAATAACGATTTTAGAGACAATCGACCACCAGGAAAGCGAAAAACTCTGCCCCATGCGAATGAGGTTGCGGTCCACATTGTCCACCGCTCCGTAAGTCGCCACGACGGTTGGCGTGAATGTGCCGAAAGCGATCAGCGCATATTTCGAACCTTCGTCAATGCCAAACCAGATCACAAACAATGGCAGAAGCGCAATTTTAGGTATCGGAAAAATAGCTGCTACCACGGGCACCAAACCAGCGCGGATCATCGAAAACAGGCCGATCAAGATGCCAACGCCCATGCCCACCGCTACGCCCAGCGCAGCACCGACCACCAATCGGGTCAACGATGGAATGAGGTGCTTCCACAAAAGCCCTGTCTGCCAAAGCTCTACGAATGTCGCCAACACGTCCGAAGGCTTCGGCAAGGTCAGCGACGAAATGAAGCCTGTACGCGTGCCTAGTTCGACAAACCCGATCAAGCAGATAAAAACGATAAGTCCGACCACGCGCCGCGAGGTGGGCGCAAAGCCGCCGCCGCGAAAGGCGACCGGCTTGGCAGCTTCCGGTGCCAAGCGCTCAGGCATCCAGCAGTTCCTTGTCTGCCGCGAGAGCTTCATCGCGCATGAGGTTCCACAGATGCTGTTGGCGCTGCGCAAGGTCATCCATGCGCTGCGGACGTTCAGCCAACGGCATATCGATTTCCATGATTTCGCGAATTTCACCCGGCCTGCGGGAAAGAACGACAATAGAATGGCCCAACCGCACTGCCTCCGCCAAATTGTGGGTCACGTAGACAGCCGTGAACGCTTCCCGCGTCCACAACCCCACAAGATCGTCCATAAGCAATTCGCGCGTCTGGCTATCAAGCGCTGACAATGGCTCGTCCATCAGCATGACCGCAGGCCGCACTGCCAGAGCGCGTGCAATCGCGACCCGTTGTTTCATCCCACCGGAGAGTTGCTTAGGCAGCGCATTGGCAAAATCGGAGAGATTTGTGCGTGACAACACGTCTGAAATAATGGCAGCTCTTTGTTCGCCCGTCAGGGCGTGGTCCTCCAGCACCAACGAGACGTTTTGCTCCACGCTGCGCCATGGCAGAAGAGCGAAATCCTGAAAAATATAGGTAAGCGGATTGAGGCACCCATCGGGCGCTTCCCCCAACTGCCAGACCGTCCCGCCCGTCGGCTGCTCCAGCCCACCGATCAACCGCAGCAGAGTCGATTTCCCACAGCCGGAAGGTCCGACGATGCATACGATGTTGCCAGACGGGATTTCGAGATCAATCCCACGCAAAACGTCGATGTCGCCATAGGCATGGCGGATGTTATCGAGCCGCAGGTCCATAATCCGATCGCAAGACGGCGGGGCGGCCAGGCGCCCCGCGTCTCTAGCCTATTTCTGTTCGACGTACGAAGCGTCGACCAAGGTGTCGAAAGTGATGGTGTCTTTGACCAATTTCTCGCTCTTGAACCAATCCAATTGATCATTCACCGAAGCCGCATTCAAAGCAGCATTCGCGCTGATGCGCATCGCGCCGTTGCGGATGCTTGGTGCCGCCTTTTCATACGGGCGATCAGTGTAGACATATTTGTGGATCAGTTTGACCATCTCTTCGCCCGCTGCCTCACCAGCAGTTTTGTCAACCAACGCCGCGTTGAAGTCCGCAGCGCCCTTCGAGAAGGCACGCAAAAAAGCGACCGTCGTGTCGCGTTTGTTGGCGGCGTTGTCAGCCGACGTGAAGACGACCGTTACCTGATAGTTTGGAACATAATCGGCGACGTTACCGATCATGTGAACTGAGCCACCACCGGAAAGCGGCTTGGCAATGTGCGGAACGATGGACCACGCATCAACCTGCCCGGTTTTCAAAGCGCCAATCACAGCGCCAACCTTTTGCAGCGGCTTATAGGAAAGCTTAATGCCTTCCTTTTCGGCAATCTTCGCGCCCATATAGTGGAATGACGAGCCAGCCTGCGTCACCGCCCAAGCCTTGCCATCCAGCTTCGACGGATCGGTGATACCCGCCTTGAAAGCCGCGTCGGACACCAGAATTTTCTGGCCGTCGATGCCAGCCTCTTCCATCAGCGCGCCGCCGATCACTTTAGCCGCACCTTTTTCCGCTAGCGAAATTAGACCGCCGGAAATCGCTGTTACTGCGTAATCCACATCGCCGGAAGCGACGGCCACGGCCATAGGCTGAGCGGCTTGGAAGAACTTGAACTCAACGTCCAGACCTTCTTCCTTGAAGTAGCCGCGCTCCATCGCGACGAAACTCGCCGCATGGCTGGTGAATCGCAGTGCGCCCACATTGATTTTCGTCATTTCCGCGTAAGAAACGTTGATCGTCAGCGCAGAAGCGAACGCTCCTGCCGCTAGTGCAGTCGCTTTGAGCGCCATCCGGCGTGTGAACTTGGTCATGGTTTTTCCTCCCAGAGTGAATTTATTTTTGGTGACTATAGCAAGCGACTTATGCCGCGGCCTTTTTTTCCAAACGATACTGGTGCAACAGCGGCTCTGTATAGCCACTTGGCTGCTCCTTACCTTTCAGCACCAAATCGAGTGCTGCCTTGAACGCAACAGACGTTTCCCAGTTGCCGTCCATCGGCTCATAGAGCGGGTCGCCTGCGTTCTGGCCGTCCACCACTTTCGCCATTTTCTTCATCGTGGCAACAATTTGCGCTTCGTCAACAATGCCGTGGTGCAACCAATTTGCCATGTGCTGGCTGGAAATGCGCAGCGTTGCACGGTCTTCCATCAGGCCGATATCGTTGATGTCCGGCACTTTGGAACAGCCAACACCCTGGTCGATCCAGCGCACGACATAGCCCAAAATGCCTTGCGCATTGTTGTCGAGCTCGTGCTGGATATCTTCCGCCGTCCAGTTCGGACGCTCGGCCACCGGGATGGACAAAATATCGTCTAGGCTCGCCCGCTCGCGCTTCTTCTTCTCTTCTTGAATGTCCTGCACCAGCACCTGATGATAATGCGTTGCGTGCAAAGTCGCAGCCGTTGGCGATGGCACCCAAGCGGTGTTTGCGCCGCTCATTGGATGGCCGATTTTCTGCTCCAGCATCGCGGCCATCATGTCCGGCATGGCCCACATGCCCTTGCCGATCTGCGCCCGCCCCTGAAGGCCGCACTCAAGGCCGATATCGACGTTCCAGTCCTCGTAAGCCGCAATCCAGGCCGATTGCTTCATGTCGCCCTTGCGGATCATCGGCCCCGCTTCCATCGATGTGTGAATTTCATCGCCCGTTCGGTCAAGGAAACCTGTATTGATGAACACGACGCGTTCTTTGGCGGCCCGGATGCACTCTTTCAGGTTCACCGTCGTGCGGCGTTCCTCATCCATAATGCCCATTTTCATGGTGTTGCGTTCCATGCCGGAAATGTCTTCCGCACGGCCAAAGATTTCATTGGCAAAAGCCACTTCTTCCGGCCCGTGCATTTTGGGCTTCACGACATACATGGACCCTTCCGTCGAATTCACACGACGGCCAGCGATGAATTTGTTGCCAGTGTCGTGCGTCGAAATCAGCGAGGTTACGACCGCATCCATAATGCCTTCTGGAATTTCATGGCCATCAGCATCAATGATCGCCGGATTGGTCATCAGATGCCCGACATTGCGCGTCAGCATCAAAACCTGCGCCTTTAGCTCCATCGGCTCGCCATCAACACCAACGTATTCGCGCGGCGCATTGAGACGGCGCGTCATGACGGTTCCGCCCTTTTCAAAGCTCTCCTCCAGATCGCCCTTCATAAGCCCAAGCCAATTACGATAGGCGGCGACCTTGTCTTCGGCATCGACCGCAGCGATGGAATCTTCGTTGTCCATAATCGACGTCAGCGCCGATTCCAGAACCACATCAGCAATGCCGGCTTGATCGGTAGAGCCAACAGGATGCTGACGGTTGATGACCACATCAATGTACATGCCGTTGTGGCGCATCAGAATGTTGTCGAGCCCAACTTCCGTACCGTTATAGCCGACCAGTACAGCAGGGTCTTTCAATCCCGTTGTAGAGCCGTCGGTCACAGAGACGGTCAGCTTGCCGTCATCGATTGAAAAACCCGTCGCATCTTTCCAAGAACCAGCGGCCAACGGCACGGCTGAATCGAGAAAATCACGCGCCCAAGCGACGACCTTGTCGCCGCGCACCTTGTTATACCCCGGCCCCTTGGCCGCACCGCCCTCTTCAGAAATCGCATCCGTTCCGTAGAGCGCGTCATAGAGCGAACCCCAACGGGCGTTCGCCGCGTTGAGCGCAAAGCGGGCGTTCAGCACCGGTACAACAAGCTGCGGCCCAGCAATATCAGCAATCTCGGAGTCAACATTCGACGTCTCCACGCTAAAGGCTGGTCCCTCTTCCACCAAATATCCGATCTCTTTCAGAAACGCCTTATAGGCCTCCATATCGGACGGCTTGTCCTTGTTTTCGCGGTGCCAGGCATCGACCTTGGCCTGTATCTCGCCACGCTTGGCGAGAAGAGCGCGGTTCTTCGGTGCCAGATCTTTTACCATCACGCCAAACGCATCCCAGAAGTGCGCTTCGTTCACGCCAGTTCCAGGCATCACGTCATTGTTGATGAAATCATATAATTCGCGGGCGACATTCATGCCCCCGGCGCTGATCCGGTCTGTCATGTGTGCTCTCTCTAAAAAAGGCTTGAAAATTCAGCGTTTGAGCTACGCGCTGGCCACTTTTCCGTCAAGGCGTCCAGCTCAAAAGCAACCCAACTTCGCCTGCGACGTTATGGTTGATCTTGCAGCGCTGTGTGCGAAACGATAGGCAATTCCATGGACACCATTCTCATCCAACTTTCGGCCATCGGCATTGCAGGCATGGCCGCGCAGTGGGCCGCTTGGCGCTTTCAAATCCCCGCAATCGCACTACTGCTTGCTGCTGGCTTCCTTATGGGGCCGCTCACAGGATACATCGATCCAGCGACCGACTTCGGCAGCCTCTATAAGCCGATCATCGCTTTTGCCGTCGCAATCATCTTGTTTGAGGGTGGGCTGACGCTGAATTTTGCTGAAATACGCGAAACCTCAAAAGCCGTGCGCCGAATTGTCATTATTGGCGGGCCTCTCGTTTGGCTGTTCTCGACGCTGGCAGCGCACTATGCAGCCGGGCTGACATGGCCAACCGCCGCGGTGCTTGGGGCGATCCTGGTCATCACCGGCCCAACCGTTATCATGCCGCTGCTGCGTCAAGCGCAGTTGAAACACCGACCAGCATCCCTTTTGCGATGGGAAGCCATCGTCAACGATCCTATTGGCGCACTGTATGCAGTGATTGCGTTTGAAGTGTTTCTAGTCTTCCAAGCTGCCAGCCATTCCGTTGGCGCTCTGCTTGTGACATTCGCAATAGCTGCGACTTTTGCGCTTGCAGGCGGTTGGGCCGTTGGGCGCATCATCGCCAGCGCCTTCCTGCGCGGCTTGGTGCCTGAATATCTCAAAGCGCCCATCCTGTTCGCAGCCGTGCTGTTCATGTTCGCCGCCTCTGATGCAATTTTAAAGGAATCCGGCCTGCTAACAGTCACGGTCATGGGCGTCACGTTAGCCAATACCCGGCTGGCAAGCCTCGCCGAAATGAAGCGCTTTAAAGAAACAGCCACCATACTTCTCGTCTCCGGCCTGTTTATCATGCTTACGGCATCGTTTGACGTAACGGCGCTCTATGACCTCGGTTGGCGTGCTGTGCTTTTTGTTGTGCTGGTGCTTTTCGTGGTGCGGCCCATCGCCATTCTCATCGCGACAATAGGCGTTGGACTCGACTGGCAAGAACGCGCACTCGTCGCATGGATAGCGCCGCGCGGCATCGTCGCCGTTGCTGTATCCGGCCTGTTCGGCAGTTCACTGACTGCGCTGGGCGTTGAAGACGGCGGACAGATGACAGCGTTGGCATTCGTTGTCGTCGCAAGCACAATTCTGCTTCACGGCTTCTCGCTCGCTCCCCTATCGCGCTGGCTGAACCTTAAGGCGGCGAACCGGCCAGGCATCCTGATTGTCGGCGGCTCAATCTGGACACAGGCGATGGCTGCAAAGCTGAAAGAGATCGGAGTGCCGGTTCTGGTCGCAGACAGAAACCGCAACCGGGTGCGCGACATTCAGCTGGCTGATATTCCGGTGCATTACGGCGAAATCCTCTCCGAAAGCGCTCACCATTCCATCCAGTGGTCACGCTTTTCGCATCTGATCGCGGCCTCAGATAACGATGCTTACAACGCGCTTGTGTGCAGCGAATTTGGCCCTGAAATTGGACGCAGCCATGTCTACCAGATCGGCAAAAAGGAAGATAAGGGCGAGCGCCAGAGCCTCAACTTCACCGTCGGTGGACGCCGCCTGCTGGACCCTGCGAAGGACTACAGCGAATTGCTGCAAGACTGCTGGCGCGGATGGTCATTCACCGCAACAACGCTGACCGAAGAGTTCGACTACAACACGTTCCGCGACAGCCGCCCGTCTGACATGGCGCTCGTGCTTTGGGTAAAGCCCGATGGGTCGATTACGTTCGCTCAGCAGTCAAACCGCAATGACCCTGGCTTGGGCGACACCATTCTTGCTTTCAGCCCGCCAACACCTGAAAAAACCACTCAAATGCCCAAGTCAAAAGACAAGCCCCTTCCATGAGCCAATCCCGCCTTTACCTCAGCGTCCGCAAGCCTGAGGCGCACCACATTGCTTCCATCCTTGATCCAATTTTTGAAGAAGAAGCACTGTCTACCGCATTGTTTGAAGACAAAGACAATCCGGGCAATTGGTGCTGGTCTGTCTACATTGATGGCAACGCCGTGCCCACTACCCGCAGCTTCATTCAAGACAAACTGGGTGGCGATGCCTTTAGCGCCGAAATTCTAGAAGAAAAACTCGATGACATTGACTGGGTAAGCCATACACTGCGCGATCTGTCGCCCGTCAGCGCCGGTCGCTTTTTCGTTCACGGCTCGCACGACAGGGCCGCCGCGCTCAACAAGCCAGTGGCCGTTGAGATTGACGCTGGCTTGGCCTTCGGCACTGGCCATCACGGCACCACCGCTGGCTGCCTGGATATGCTGGAGCGCATTCTGCGCCGCCGCCGCCCGACCAAGGCAATGGACGTTGGCACAGGCTCCGGCGTGCTCGCCATCGCGCTTGCCAAAGCAACGCGCCTGCCCGTTCTTGCAACCGATATTGATGCCGTATCGGTCAAAGTTGCCAGAGAAAACGCTCGCAAAAATGGCACAGGCGCTCAAATC
This sequence comes from Pseudahrensia aquimaris, assembly GCF_042676045.1. Taxonomy (NCBI): domain Bacteria; kingdom Pseudomonadati; phylum Pseudomonadota; class Alphaproteobacteria; order Hyphomicrobiales; family Ahrensiaceae; genus Pseudahrensia; species Pseudahrensia aquimaris. Next base: position 24,599 of record NZ_JBHTJV010000005.1, read on the forward strand.
GTCACCCAGACCGCGACAGGTTTCAATCACCCCGCCTTCGCTCATTTCGGATCAGCAGATCTGATCTTTGCCAACATTCTCGCCCGTCCTCTGGAGGCGCTGGCCCACCCGCTCGCGCAACACCTATCACCCGGCGGCGATGTCATTCTGTCGGGTTTGCTGCCCCACCAGAAGGCACGGATAGTCAGCGCCTATCGCCGCCAAGGGCTGGTGCTTGAACGCGCCCATATACGCGATGGTTGGCTAACCCTGTTGATGAACCGTCCCTGAAACGCAAAAAGGCGGCTCGTTGGAGCCGCCTTTTGAAAGTTTGGTCTTATCCAGCCCTTAGAAAGGGTAGACAGCCGAACCGCGTTTTTTGATCTCGTCGCGCGAGTAACCTGCTTTTTTCAGGGTCTCATCATCAAGGCTCAAAAGAGCGCCGTTTACGTAGCGGCGAGCCTGTTTTTCACGGGCGGCGATCATACGGTCGAAAGTGTTGCGGAAACCCATTTGTTTCTTCCTTCTGATTGTGCGGCCACTCTTGCGGTGGCTCCAGCGCCCTCAGCATCATTGCCTCGGATTGACCTTAACGTAATACAATTGGCGAGGTTAGTTAGTGGGTTTGGCGCAAGCGAGCTATGCGTTTTGTGCATGGTACTTGGTAACGAGTTATTCACCAAGTGCATAACGTCGCACCCCCGAACAAACACACTCTCGCAAAACTCCGGCGAACAATGGTAGACTGCAGCAGTTCAGTGATCAGTGATTTCCTATGACCAAATCTGCTTTCCAAGACTTTTCAGCACCCGCTGCACCTGTTCGTGGTGACTCACGTCTTGTTTCCCTTCGAACACATATGAAGAAAGTTGGCGTAGATGCCGTGCTGGTCCCGCATGCGGACGAACAGCGCAACGAATACCTCCCCGCCTGTGCTGAACGGCTGGCATGGCTCACAGGCTTCACAGGCTCCGCGGGAGCGGCAATCGTTACGCAGGACAAAGCCGTTCTCTTCGTGGATGGTCGCTACACACTGCAAGCTGCAGATCAAACCGATGCAGACCATATCGAAATCGACGATCTCGTCGGAAACCCACCCCACAAATGGCTCAAACAGCAGGGCACCAAAGGCATCGTGTTCGGCATTGACCCTTGGGTGATGACCGAGAATGAAGTCAAAAGCCTGCGCGCAGCGGTTGCATCTCTCGACGGGGAATTGCGACTGCTCGACACCAATCCAGTCGATGCTGTCTGGAAAGACCGGCCCGCTCCGCCGATGGCTGGGGCCCATCTACACGATTTCCAATATGCGGGGAAAACCACTGACCAGAAAATGCCGGAAATTGAGCAAGCCCTGGAAGACGCTGGAGCGGATATGGCGCTGCTCACCGACGCAACCTCTGTGTCGTGGTTGTTCAACATTCGCGGTCATGACGTGGCACACACGCCGCTCGTTCTTGCGCATGCCTTGATCATCAAAGGACAATATCCGCACGTCTTCATCGCGCCGGAAAAGATGGACATTGAGTGCAAAGCCTTCCTCACGCAGTCAGCAGAGCTTGCAGACCCCGTCGCACTGAAACCAACATTAGCCGCACGCGCCAAGGGCAAGAAGGTGCTGCTGGATCCAAATTTGACCCCCTATGGCTTTTTTAATCTGGTTGAAGAAGCCGGCGGCGAAATCATACGTGCGCCGGACCCATGCCGGCTGCCCCGTGCCATCAAGAACGAAGCTGAAATCGAAGGCACACGCACTGCACACCTTCGCGATGGAGTAGCCATCACTACCTTCCTTGCTTGGCTCGACAATCAGAACCCCGGCAGCGTTGATGAGATAACAGCTGCGCAATATCTGGAAAAAACCCGCAGAGCGATGGCTGGAAACAAACCGCTGCAAGACATTTCCTTCGATACCATTTCTGGCAGCGGCCCTAACGGTGCCATCGTCCACTATCGCGTGACCGAAGCGACCAACCGCACGCTTGGCGATGGCGAACTTTATCTGGTCGATTCAGGTGGCCAATACCAAGACGGCACAACAGACATCACCCGAACCGTTGCCATCGGCCAACCACCGCGCGACGCCCGCCACGCTTTCACTCTGGTCCTCAAAGGTCACATCAATCTGTCACTTGCACGCTTTCCAAAAGGCACGCGCGGCGTTGACCTCGACGTTCTCGCCCGCAACGCGCTGTGGCGGCACGGCATGGATTACGCCCACGGAACAGGCCATGGCGTCGGTTCCTATCTCTCTGTGCATGAGGGGCCGCAAAACATATCTAAGCGCGGCATGCAGGAATTGCTTCCGGGTATGATTATCTCCAACGAACCGGGCGTTTACAAAACAGGCGCTTTCGGCATCCGCATCGAAAATCTGGTCTTGGTGCGCGAGGCGGAAGAGATCGACGGCGGCGATACGCCAATGCTTGGTTTCGAGACGCTGACGCTCGCACCCATCGACGCCCGCCTTATTGACCCGACTATGATGAACGATGACGAACTGCACTGGCTCAACGCCTATCACGGCTGGGTGCGGCGCCAACTGACGCCACTGGTCAGCGAAGAAGTCGCCCAGTGGCTGAAACAGGCGACCGAGCCGTTGGCGCGAAACTTGCCACCGGCATCCGCCTGATGGGCATTATCCCACCAAAAACCGCAAACCCACCACCGTTGCCAAGCCAGCGACCAGCGTGAAGGTGAGCGACAGGCGCGTTGCCACAAACGCCGCAACACCAATCCCCAGCGCTTCTACCGGCCCCTTGCTCACCAAATAGGGAGCTACAAGTGCCGCCAGCATCGCCGTTGGAACAGCATCAAGCGCCGCTTCAACCCGGTGGTTGATCGTGCCGAAACGCGACAAGATCACATGCCCGCCAGCGCGGGTGAGATAGGTGCCGATAGCGCAGGCAAGGAACAACCAGACAAGTTCGTTCATGGCGCTGCCTCGCCTTTCGAGGACACTTTCGGTTTGCTCATAGCAGCCGCACACAGGAGCCCTGCAAGCCCGCCTAAAGTGACGTTCCAGGGAGCGCCGATGGTCCACCAGATGACCAATGACGTGGCAACGCTAACCGCCAGAACCGGAACAAAATTCAACGCTTTCCGAAAACCCATCACAAGACCGATGAAATAGACAGGCAGCAGCATGTCGAATCCCCAAGCCGCAGGGTCATCAATCAAAGTGCCAAAAAATGCCCCTATGCCGTTAGCGACCATCCAAGCCGCGTAAAGCATGATGCCGTAAGAAAAGAAGTAGGACGGGTTCAGCACCGTGTTGCGCCGCCTGCTTTCAGCAGCAGCAAACAACGGGTCCATCAGAAAGAAAAACGCACCCGCTTTCTGCACAGTCGAAAACCGCCCCATCGCTCGCCCGATGGTGGCTGAATACAAAACATGCCGGAAGTTGATCGCCACCACCGTCAGAACGATGGCCCAGTAAGGCACCTGTTGGCCCAGCAAATCGAGCATGGCATATTGGCTGGCGCCTGCAAAAATGGTGGCGGAGGCAAAAACCACCTCCCACTTTGGCAATCCCTGTCCCACAGCCAAGGCGGCAAACAAAGCGCCAAAGGGAAGAACGGCGATCATCACTGGCGTCACATCGCGCAAGGCAGCTGAAAATTCGCGGCGGAAATCGACCGCTTCAGCACCACCTATTTCATCCGCCGCACTCACGCACCCACCAAATCGAACCAGCCGTCCTCGTCTATCGTCTCAACACCCAAATCGGCTGCCTTCTTTAGTTTCGAGCCAGCCCCAGGCCCGGCAACCAATAGATCGGTTTTTCCCGATACAGAGCCGGATACCTTCGCCCCCAACCGCTCGGCCATCGCTTTGGCCTCGTCGCGGGTCATGCGCTCCAACGAGCCTGTGAAGACGACCGTTTTTCCGGCAACAGGAGAATCGCTCGCGACCGCTTCCGCGTTTTTCACTGTGATTTCCGCCAGCAAATCTTCGGTGATCTTACGGTTATGCGGTTCGTTGAAAAACCGCACCAAAGCGCGCGCGGCCGTCTCACCAATGCCGTCAATATCGACCAGTTCCTGCCAAGCCTCACTTTCAAAATCACTCGCTTCATCAACAACTTGCATGATTTTCTCAATGCTACCGTAGTGACGCGCCAGCAGCTTTGCATTGCCATCACCGATGTGGCGAATGCCAAGTGCAAATACGAAGCGGTGCAGATCAACTTCGCGCCGCGCGTCTATGGATGCAAACAGATTGGCAGCACTGGTCTCGCCAAATCCATCGCGGTTTTTCAGTCGTGTAAGCGACCGCGCATCGCGCTTCTCCAGCGTGAAAATGTCGGCAATCGTGCTCACCAATCCCCACTCGTAAAACGCCTCCGCCTGCTTGTCGCCAAATCCATCAATGTCAAAAGCGTTGCGCGACACGAAGTGCTTAATTCCCTCCACCGCCTGCGCAGGGCAAATCAAACCTCCAGTGCAACGGCGCACAGAATCAACCTTGCCACTCTTGTCATTAACCTCACGCACCGCCTCGCTCCCGCAAGCAGGACAAAGCGTTGGGAAAACGAAAGGCTGGCTGTCAGACGGACGCTTGGAAACATCCACATCCATGACCTTCGGAATAACGTCACCCGCACGATAGATCGTCACCGCATCGCCAATGCGCAGATCGCGCCCTTCTCGGATGGGTTCGCCGTTTGAGCCAATGCCCGCGATATAATCTTCATTGTGCAGCGTGGCATTGGACACAACCACGCCACCCACTGTTACCGGCTCCAGCCGCGCAACGGGAGAGAGCGCGCCTGTGCGACCGACCTGAATTTCAATGTCACGTAGAATGGTCGTTGCGATTTCGGCCGGAAATTTATGTGCAATCGCCCAGCGCGGACTGCGCGAGACGAAACCCAGACGCGCCTGAAGTGCCAGATCATCAACCTTATAGACCACTCCGTCGATATCGTAATCGAGGGTTGCCCGCTGCTCTTCGATCAAGCGGTAGCGCTCAATCAGGCCGTTCGTGTCCTCAAACCGCCCCATCAGCGGATTGGTCTTAAACCCCCACTGCGCAAACAGGTCTACCATCGCCTTTTGCCCATTACGCGGCAGGCCACTGACAGCACCCCAGGCATAGGCGAAGAAGCGCAAAGGCCGTTGGGCCGTAATGGACGAATCCAATTGCCGCAACGAACCCGCCGCCGTGTTACGCGGGTTCACATAGGTCTGCTTGCCCTCGGCCTCCATCCGAGCGTTCAACGCTGCAAAATCCGCCTTGCCCATATAGACTTCACCGCGCACCTCCACGACATCGGGTACATCAGTGCCAATCAGTTTTTGCGGAATATCTGCAATCGTTTTGGCATTGGAGGTAACGTCCTCACCCACCTGCCCGTCGCCACGGGTGACCGCATGGACCAGAACGCCCCCCTCATAGCGCAGTGCCAATGACAAACCGTCAATCTTCGGCTCAGCAGTAAAGGCAAGCGGCTTGTCTTCCGGCCACTTCAAGAAACGCTTCACACGACCAACAAAGTCGGCCACGTCCTCATCGCTGAACGCATTATCGAGCGACAACATCGGCACTTCATGCGCGATTTTGGAAAACTTGCTTTGAGCGGCCGCGCCAACCTGTTGGGATGGAGAATTGGAACGCACAAGCGCCGGAAACCGAGCTTCAATCGCAGCGTTTCGCTGCCGCAGGGCATCGTAGTCCGCATCAGAAATCGAAGGCGCATCATTGCCGTGATAAAGCGCGTCATGATGAGCAATTTCTTCAGCCAGACGTTCAAGTTCAGCTCCTGCCTGCTCCTCGCTCAGCGCATCAACGTCAATTTCAGAGAGTTTTTCAGGGTCGCTCATTGGGGAAAACGCACAAGACAAAATCGGTGCCCTGCTCTAGCCCCTCATCCTGCTGCCAGCAAGCGCGCCGCTGCCGCACGGGCTTCATCCGTCACTTGCGCCCCGGCCAACATGCGGGCGATTTCTTCTTGGCGGTTATCGCCAAAGATTGGCGTCACTCTGGTTTCCACTTCAGCGCTGGCATTTTCGGCGTCACGCTTGGAGATCAACAGATGCGCCTGCGCCCGCGCTGCCACTTGGGGTGCATGGGTCACGGAAAGCACCTGAACGTGCTGCGCCAAACGCGCCAAGCGTGCGCCAATCGCGTCGGCCACAGCGCCGCCAACGCCTGTATCGATCTCATCGAATACCAGAGTCGGTGCAGAGCCACGATCGGCGAGAGCAACCTTGAGCGCCAACAGGAAACGTGAAAGCTCGCCACCGGACGCCACTTTCATCATCGCCCCCGGACGAGTGCCGGGGTTTGTTTGGACATAGAATTCCAGCGTGTCGCAGCCTTCAGCTGTTATTTCATCCATGTTACGCGTCTGCTCTACGAAAAAACGGGCCTGATCCAGCTTCAGCGCAGGAAGCTCTGCCATCACGCTTTTCGCCAATTGTTCGCCGGCAGCCTTGCGCCTGCTGGATAGATCAAGCGCTTTGTCGCTCAGTGCCGCACGCTTTTCCTTCGCAGCAAGTTCCAATTCGCGCAAACGGTCTTCTCCCGCATCAAGATCGGAGAGATCCTGCGCCAAACGCGCCGCATGGGCCTCCAAACCTTCCACCGGAACGTTGTATTTGCGCGAAGCAGCACGAAGCGCAAAGAGGCGCTCTTCGGCATTTTCCAGCTCCTGCGGATCAAATTCCGACAGGCGCAGCGCATGTTGCAATTCGTTCTCCGCCGTCCCCAGCGCATCAAGCGCAGCATCGAATGCGGCAATCACACCGTCGAGCAAGCCCGGAGCGCTTTCTGATTTACGTTCCAGTTTGCGCACAGCACCGGTGAGCGTCGGGACTGGCGAAGAACCGCTGGTCAAAACTTCGTAGGCTTCTGCAATATCTGACGCTATTTTCTCCGCCTGCATCATCTTCTGTCGACGACCCGCCAACTCTTCTTCTTCGCCCTCCAGCGGAGCCAGAAGGGTCAATTCTTCAACACTTGCGCGAAGATAATCAGCATCACGCGCCGCTTTCTCCACACGCGCTTGGGTGTCTCGCAGTTCCTTTTCCGCCACGCGCCAATCGCGCCACAGCTCGCCTACAGCCAAAACGTGCTTCTGCAACCCGCCGTATGCGTCCACGAGTTCACGGTGAGCGGCAGCATCCACCATAGCCCGCTCTTCATGCTGACCGTGGATTTCTACCAACGCTCGGCCAACTTCTTTAAGTGTTGCGACGGACACGGGGCGATCATTTATGTACGCTCTAGTACGGCCATCAGCATTCTGCGTACGGCGCAGGATGATGCCATCAGCCGGACCGTCATCATCGTGCAGGTCGTTGGCCCTTAAAATTTCGAAAACCGCATGATCAGAGACGACATCAAAAATCGCGCTCACCTGCCCCTGTGGACAGCCAACGCGCACAAGATCACCATCACCCCGCGCTCCCAGCGCAAGCGAAAGCGAATCGAGCAAAATAGACTTACCGGCACCCGTTTCCCCCGAAAGCACGGCCAAGCCGTCGTCGAACTCGATATCGAGTGCGCGGATCAGCACGATGTCACGGATGGAAAGCGCAGAAAGCATAGGGTTGCCCGAAGAAGTCTGACTCGACTTCTATCTAGCCCAATTTCAAACAAACCGCAAAGATGTTTTTGGTTTGTTCTTTTTCAGATCACACCAAAAAGGTCGCAGAGCAACTGAGCTAAGAATGGGAAAGAAGTGGACCGTTATGCACCAGTAATGAGTTTTGCCGCCTTGGAAATCCAAGAACCCTGGTTTTCAGAGGGACGAAGACCACCCGATTCCAGCAATGCATAGCTGTCTTTGTACCACTGGCTGTCTGGGAAATTGTGCCCCAACACAGCAGCTGCCGTTTGCGCTTCGCTGTTCAGGCCAAGCGCGTAATAGCTTTCCACCAATCGAGCGAGTGCTTCTTCAACATGGCGCGTGTCTTCAAATTTCTCGACAACCGTGCGGAAGCGGTTGATGGCTGCCAAATGCTCGCGGCGCTCTTGATAATAGCGTCCAACCAGCATTTCCTCGCCAGCAAGCTGGTCTTTCGCAATACGCATTTTGCGCTTGGCGTCTTCCACATATTCGCTGTCGGGATAGCGCGTCACCACTTCATTCATTGCACGATACGTCTCACGCGCAGATTTCTGATCGCGGGTCACGTCGGAAAGCTGGCGAAAATGGCTCATGCCAACCAGATAGAGCGCATAGGGCGCTTCTTCGTCGGACGGGTACAGCGAAGCAAAGCGTTTGCCGCTCGCGATAACCTCGGGATAATTGCCCTGCTTGTAGGCAAGAAACGTATTCATCACGAGAGATTTTTTGGCAAGGTCAGAATAAGGGTGCTGACGATCCACCTTTTGAAACTTCTTGCGCGCCTCGGTCAGATCACCAGCGTCAATGTTTGCAAGAGCTTCGTTGTATGTTTGGTCAGCAGGAACAGTTGGATCAAGAAAAGCGTTCGTATCAGTTTCCTTTGAACAACCGGAAACAATGAGCGCTGCACACACAGCGCCAAGAGCGGCTTTACCAAGAGGGTAACGCGTCGCGAACGTATGTTTCCCGATCAAAGTCTTATCCGCCATCTTGTGTTTCCTAACACCGTATCGTGAAAGCTGCTTAGAGCGCCTCGCATGCGCCTTATATCAGCACTTACGACAATTTGCATACGCCTCTGCAGGCGAAAAACGCTAAATTTGCGGCAGCGTTAAGGCAGAAAACCGATTGACGTGGCTTAGCTCTTGTCGGCTGCAAATGTTGGTGCGCTTACACGGATCATTTCGCTGCGTTCAGAATAGCTACCAACGCCTTCGGCGCTCACCCATTCATAGGCACTATGGTCTGACAAAAGCGCCTGAAGCGCCAGCGCATTGACCTTGTGGCCGCCGCGATAAGAGCGGAAACAACCGATTATCTGCGCTCCGGCCAAAGCCAAATCACCCACAGCATCAAGCGTTTTGTGACGAACGAATTCATCTCGATAACGCAGGCCCTCTGTGTTGATGATCGTGTTGTCGTCGCCAATCACGACGGAATTTTCCAAACTGGAACCCAGCGCAAAGCCAGCAGCCCAGAGCCGTTCAACGTCTTTCATAAAGCCGAAGGTGCGCGCACGCGAAAGCTCGCGACGGAAAACGTCCGGTGTCAGATCACTTGCAAATTTCTGCTTTCCAATGACTTCGTCATCAAAATCAATCTCGACTTCATAACGGGTTGTATCGCAGGGAGAAAAAGCGCCCCAGGAACCGCCCATATCAAAGCGAACCTCTTTCAAAACGCGCAGATAGCGGCGCGGGCGGTTCTGGTGAACCAGTCCAACGTTATCAATAGCGTCAACAAAAACCTCGGAAGAGCCATCCATAACCGGAATTTCAGCGCTATCCACTTCGATAATAACGTTATCAATGTGCAGAGCTACGAGAGCGGCCATAAGGTGCTCAATCGTCATCACATGCACACCGGCTGGATCACCGATAACAGTGCAGAGCGCCGTAGCGCCCACGCTGGAGGCAACCGCTGGAATGTCACATTGCTGGTCTTGTGGAACGTCTGTGCGGTTGAAAACGATGCCCGTGTCGGCGTCTGCCGGGAGCAAAGCGATGGATACCGGCTTACCGGAGTGAACACCGACGCCGGACAAATCAATTCGTGCGGCTAGCGTGTTTTGCTTGCTGCCAGAAGCAGCGCTTTTAGTCGATGCCATATTTACCCCAGTCCGCGATACAAATGCGGTTTAATTTCGCGTCATTGGGACTATGAACAGTGACGGGGCTTCCCCTTGAGCGGTTTCCCGCAAAGCCCGAAACAGTTGTCACGACTCACCTTCCCCAGCGACGATGAACTCTTACCTAACCGTCAGTTCCAAACCAAATAACGCTTTGTTACGCCATGTAACCACCTTAACAGACTGTTAACGCTTAAATTTTCCACAGAAGAGTGGTAAACAGTCTCTTTGGTAGTCCCTTACAAACAGGGCCGGTCACAACTTCAGTCATGACCAGCCCCCTGCTTAAAGCGTATCGCTAGAATCTTAATCAAACTTTAGCATTACGGCCCGGCGAAGGACGCAATACGCCCGCCGCATTCACATGATATGTCAGCACTGTAACAAGCTGGCACCGCTTAGTTGGCCTGACGGCGCAGAAAAGCCGGAATATCCAACTGATCTTCATCCGTAGCAGGGCGTGCGGCTGTTGCCGGACGACCATGAACATCAAGCGCACCATCGCGTGGCGGCGCATAAGCGCTCACTGGCGCACGCTCAACGGCAGGCTGAGGTGCAGGAACGGCAGGCGCTTCCGGCTTCGGCGCAACTGCCGCAGGCTGGGCGCGTTCAGCATTGTGCGATGTGCCCAATCCATTGGCGAGGCGCTTAAAAAGTCCCATTGGTCCATTGCTTTCCTCTGGTGCAGGCGCGGGCTTGGCGGAAGCCGCCATCTGCTGCTGCGCCATCGGGGAAAACTGGGAAGGATCGGGGATGTTGGAAGCCGCAACGGGCGCAGGGCTTGTCGGCGCAGCACTCGCTGCAATGTCAGCTGGCGAAGGATCACTTGCTTCGGTGCCGATTTCAATTTCCAGAGCGGATTGGAAGTCCGCATCGGAAATTGGATCAGCGAAGTCAGCCGACTCCGGCTGGAAAGGAACTGCATGAGATGGCTCAGCAATTGCTAGCTCTTCTTCAGCTTGCTCGACCGCAGCGCTGGTTTCAGCAATCTCGGCAGCTGCAGCAGCAGCAGGAGGTGTCAAAGCGGCAGTGCGGGCAGCAGCGGACTGGCGCAACCGTTCGGCCGCTTCGTTGAAGCGCTGCTGGCTAGGCTGCGCGCCTTGACCCAAAGCACCATCAATACCCGTAGCGACAACCGAAACACGAATGATGCCTTCAAGATCTTCGTCAAACGTAGCGCCCAAAATGATGTTCGCATCCGGATCGACTTCCTCCCGAATACGGGTAGCCGCTTCGTCGACTTCGAACAGTGTCATGTCGCGTCCACCTGTGATTGAGATCAACAGACCAGAAGCGCCGGACATGGACGTTTCGTCCAGCAGCGGATTAGAGATCGCAGCCTCAGCGGCGTTGATCGCACGGCCTTCGCCAGAAGACTCGCCCGTGCCCATCATCGCGCGGCCCATGTCGCGCATAACGGAACGCACGTCTGCGAAGTCCAAGTTGATAAGGCCTTCTTTGACCATCAGATCGGTGATGCAAGCCACGCCCGAATACAACACTTGGTCAGCCATCGCAAAAGCGTCGGCAAAGGTGGTTTTTTCATTGGCTATGCGGAAAAGGTTTTGGTTGGGAATAACGATTAACGTGTCGACATGCTTTTGAAGTTCGGCAATGCCGTTTTCAGCCAGTTCAAGACGGCGCTTGCCCTCAAAGCTAAACGGCTTGGTGACAACACCAACTGTCAAAATGCCAGCTTCGCGTGCAGCGCGCGCAACCACGGGCGCAGCGCCCGTTCCCGTGCCACCACCCATGCCAGCAGTTACAAATGCCATGTGCGTGCCAGAAAGGTGATCGCGGATTTCGTCAATGCACTCTTCGGCAGCAGCCGCGCCCACTTCGGGTTGCGAACCAGCGCCCAGACCTTCGGTCACTGCAACGCCCATCTGAATGAGGCGCTCGGACTTGGACATCGTGAGCGCTTGCGCGTCGGTGTTGGCAACCACGAAATCCACGCCATCAAGGCCGGAGGTGATCATGTTGTTGACGGCATTACCGCCCCCGCCGCCAACACCGAAAACGGTGATGCGCGGTTTCAGCTCTGTGATGTCCGGCTTGTGGAGATTGATGGTCATGGGTTTGATCCTCGCTTTAGATCGTTGTGGCCTGACGGCTCGGGTTAAGCCGGCACGGGCCGGGCCATTAGTTGGTGAGCACGCCCCGCAGGATCGGTTCGCTCACGATTGCGTATGCGGAACAGCGTTCCACGGTTAAAAACTCTCGCGCAGCCAGCGCCCAACGCGGGCGAAGGCATGGTTCGGTTCACCTGATGCACGGCGTGCGCGCGGTTTGGTGGCAACGAATTCATGGGTAGCAATTTGCGGATAGATCATCAGGCCAGCAGCGGCTGAAAACGCAGCGCCACGGGCTTTCTCCGGCAAACCGCTCACGCCCATCGGGCGACCAAGGCGCACACTCACTCCGAGAATTTGTGCGGCTATATCGTTTGCGCCGCGAAGCTGGCTCGCGCCGCCCGTCAGCACCATGCGACGGCCAAAGCTGGAAGCAAGACCGGCAGAATTAATGCGGTCGCGCAGCATTTCGAACGTCTCTTCAACCCGCGGGCGAATGATTTGTGAAAGTTGACCGACAGAGATCTGGATAGGCTGATTGCCGCCCTCTTCGATGGAAGCAACAGACAGCAATTCGCGTTCATCCATCTGGGTCGCAATTGCCGTGCCGTGACGGACTTTCAACCGTTCAGCGTCATCTACCCTGATTGAGAGACAACGTGCGATATCCATAGTCACGTGGTTGCCACCAACCGCGATCGCATCGCAGGCAATCATCTTACCGTTCACAAAAACCGAAAGCGTTGTCGTGCCAGCACCCATATCGACACACGCCGCACCCATGCGCGCTTCATCGTCAACCAATGCAGCGAGACCACTTGCGTAAGGCGTGGCCACCATCGCATCGACACTCAGGTGAGCACGGTTGATACACATTTCCAGATTGCGCATCGCGGCATGGTCAACGTCGACGATGTTCATATCCACGCCAAGCTGGTCACCCACCATGGTCATTGGATCTTCAATCGCCTCGGTCGCATCCAAACGAAAGCCAATTGGCAAAGCGTGCAGCACAGCACGGCGTTCGTTATAGGCATCAGCGCAACCGCTTGCGAGAACGGCATTAATATCGCGGGCCGAAACTTCGCGCCCGCCCAGCGAAATCTCACCAGAATATGTTTGACTGGTCAGACGTCCCGCCGAGACACTGATAATAAGGGAGTCCACGCTGACACCGGCAGATTCCTCGGCACGACTAACTGCGCGGCGAATAGACTGTTCAGCCGCCTCCATGTCGACCACCGTGCCAGATTTGAAACCCTGACTGCGCTGATAACCAAGACCGGAAACCTCTATCGTGTGCGAACGACCCGGCAGCACGGACGAAACTTCGCGCGGCGTTAGCCGACCGATCAAGCAGCAGAGCTTTGATGAGCCGATGTCAAGAACCGCAATATCGGTTGGCCGCCCGTGGGCCAGAAGACCCGAACGCCAATGCGGGGAAGATGCACCAAAGATACTCACAGGTTGCGCTCCGCCTTTTTCATTGCCTTCGCGCGATCCACCACATATTTCGCCCGCTCTTCGGCAGCCTCCGGCAAAAGCTGCAATGCGATCCGCCCGTTCACGCGCAAATCAACCGTCGCGACCTGACGATCCAGAACGCGGCGCTCTTGCTGAAGCGAAGCCAGAAATTTCAACGCATCGCCCAAGTTTTTCTCCGGCAACTTCACAACAAGTCCGCCATCGAGATTGACGTTCCAGCGGCGGTTGCCGACACGGGAATAGGAGAGAACCCGATTTGCGATTTCCGGGTAATCCGCCGCCAAGGGCAAAATCTCGCCCGCCGTTTCGGCGGCCCCTTCCCCGATCAAATGAGGCAAATGAGAAAAGCGGTTGTTCAACAGATCAGAAATGCCAAAGCGCGAAATCAACTCGCCGCTTTGCTCAACCACCGAGAGATGCTCGTCCTTTTGCCAAACGGCAAAAGCGCGCTTTTCGCGCATTTCGACCACCAATTTTCCAGGATACAGCTTGCGCACTGTGACTTCATCGACCCAGGGCAGCGCCGCAATGCGCTCCCGAGCCGCTTTAGCGTCAAAGCCAACAAGCGAACGTGTTTCCGATAGACCCAGAACCTCGACGACATCCTGCTCGCGCGTCTCTATCTGACCGCTGATGATGATATCACTGGCCTGCAGACCAACGCTTCCGGCAATGCCGGCCATAAGCGCCGGACCGTGCCCGCCCGTGAACGCACCCAAAACCAAACCGCAAACAATGAAACCAACCGCAAGCAGGCTACCCACGCCACTGCGCATCGGCTTGGCGGTTTCGATGTTGCGAACGAACCGACGGCGAACAATGCTGTAAAAGCGCGATACAGCATGGCCCTCAGCCGCGAGCGAACCCGCGCCGGCCAAGGAGCCATCGGCCCCGCCATATCTGCCGTTTAACGACGACAACTTGCGTCCTCCACCATCCACTTGAGCAACTGACCGAAATCGTGGCCCGCATGTTGGGCCAGTTCCGGCATCAAAGATGTGGGTGTCATGCCAGGCTGGGTGTTCACTTCCAGCCAAATCAATTCGCCCGTCCCGTTCACACGATCATCGAGCCGGAAGTCGGAACGCGAAACTCCACGACAGCCGATAGCCTGATGTGCTTTGAGCGACAGTGTCTGAATCTTTTGGTAAATATTTGGTAAAAGATCGGCCGGAAGGATGTGTTTAGAGCCCCCTTCGGCGTATTTAGCCTCATAATCGTACCAGCCGCCGTCGCTGGCGACGATTTCAGTGACCCCAAGCGCCACATCACCCATCACAGCACAGGTCAATTCGCGCCCTGGAATGAATCGCTCGACCATCACCGTGTCGCCATATGGCCAGTCCGAGGAGTACAATTCCTGCGGCGGCGTCGACTGGTCTTCCTTCACAATCAACACACCGAAACTCGATCCTTCATTAACGGGTTTCACCACGTAGGGCGGGTTCATCGGATGCTTTTTCGCAGCCTCTAAACGATCCATAACCTTGGCCTCAGCCACCGGCACGCCAGAGCGTCGAACGACTGTTTTGGCGCGCTCTTTATCCATTGCCAAAGCCGACGCCATCACACCGGAATGGGTGTAGGGAATGTCGAGATATTCGAGCACACCCTGTATCGTTCCATCTTCCCCGAAAGGTCCGTGCAACGCGTTGAACGCCACGTCCGGCTTCAGCGCTTGAAGAACAGCGGAAACATCGCGCTCCACGTCAACGCGGGTGACGCGATAGCCAACATCCTCCAGCGCCGCAGCGCAGGCTTCGCCAGATGAGAGAGACACAGGCCTCTCCGACGACCACCCTCCCATGAGCACGGCCACATGCGTCATGAAATTACCCCTCGCATGACACTCTAAGTGATGCAGAGGAATCACGGCTAAGACACCGAGGCAAGGCTGCTTGCACGGCTTTGATGTGTTGGCTTTGAATCACCACGAAAACAGTCACGCACAACAGATTCAAAAGATTCAATTTTTTGGTCGCGCGACTGCGTTTACTTTTCTTCAAGCGGATTCTCGCAAATGCAGCCTTCAGCGCTCTTGTTAGTGCCAAACAGCGCGAATCATGTGCGCAAGCGGCAATTAGAGGCCCATACCGCGCGACACGGGCGCAAAGGATGCCGCCAGAAGGCCGTAGCCCATGAACAGAAAAAACACGCCGCCGAGCGCCGCAAATGTGTGCGCAGCCCATGCCATGCCGTCGCCTGCACCTGACGATAGCCCCAGAGCAAACGTCCGCATCCGCACCGCGACAAAGGCAACCATACCCACTGTGATCGCCGTACCAAGGCTAATCGCCAACACAGCAAACACGCCTGCGATTTCCAAATCCACAAAGCGAGCAAAAACCAACACCAAAACAGCGCCACTACAAGGCCGTAAGCCAATCGAAAAGATGACGCCAAGCCAGGATTTGATATCCCGCGCCTGCGCAACATCCTCTTGAGTCGGGACATGGCTATGACCGCAGGTAGAGCAAACCTCGCCAGCGCCATGATTGTGCCCATGAGAATGATCGTGATGGTGGTGTCCATGATGATCGTGAGCATGATCATGATGGTGGTGAGCATCAGCTTTGCGCAGCGACAAGAAACCCCGCACAGCGCGCCACAGCAGCCAGCCGCCGATTGCGATAACCAAACCGTAGGAAAGCCGCTCGCTCCAAATCACCGCTTCGCGCGACTGCTTCGGCACCATGTCAAACAGCCAGAACAGGCCATAAACGAGAAAGATCGCGACGAAGCCCTGCATCAGAGCTGACGCAAAAGCCAAACCCAGAGAGCGCCGCACGTTTTCCGGCTGGGTGAGCAAATAGGTCGACAAAATCACCTTGCCATGCCCTGGCCCAGCGGCATGGAACACGCCGTAAAGAAACGACCCAATCACCAGCGACGCGCCAGCAGACAGCCCTGCCCCGTCGGCCATTGTCGACAACGAGTTCTTCATCGCATCGTGGAAATTGCGCTGCTGCTCGAACACATAAACCAGCAGATCGCGGTACAGCGCTTCGCCGGGTCCATAGGAAAAGAATGCCACCAGAAGCACCGCTGGCAGCAAAGCTAACGATACGGCGAAAAATCGCGAACCTATCAGGGACATGAAACGGTCACCCACTCAGCAAAATGGATGCCCAGATCACCCTCGGCGGATTCGTCACGGCCCAAGGAGGCTGCAAAGCTGGCAATATCCTCAGACGGATCAGCCGCATCGATCTTCGCCTCACAGCCTTTGGGCGCACCCACCATTTCAATCGCGTCGGCATCTGTTGAATGGTTCATGGCGATATAAAAATCTTTATCATAGATCGCATAGGCAAACTTTTTCCCCGCAAGCGCGAAAGGCTCTTTGAACGGAACCGTAAAACTCACAGTCAATTGCCGATTCTCAAACACAGCGTCGCCTGCATTAGCCTTCGCCATCGGCGGAACGGGGCCTGCATTTTCGTCAAACCGGGTGAAATATGCATTGCCGTGAATGTTGCCCAAAATCTCCACCAACACAGCATCAATGCCCGCCTGTGTCGGTTGCCCGTCAGCGCCGGTCGGGGCAGTTTCGAGAGCGAATGCCGAGAAAAATTCGTCAAACCGCCACCAGTAACGCATAGCGGCAGCCTTGCCCGCTTTGTCGAAGACTATACCGATCTTCATCTCGACGAATTCATGGGGGTGTGCGCGCGCAGAGAATGTTGCAGCGAGACACAGCCATAGGCTTGCAAACAGGACGGTGGCATTTCGCAGTGTCATCGACGGTCTCGCGACAGCGGGATGGGAAATCGGTTTGTGAAACCGCAACTTACAGGAGCCGTCTAAGAACGGCAATTTTGTGGCCAATGACGCGCTGTCACAGTTATGGCGTAAACGCATTTACTTCGCGCCCCGACTCAAACCGCCCAACCCGCTTCAATTCCCATTCAAGCAATATCCCAGAATTCTCGTAGACCCGCTTACGCACAGTTTCACCCAACGTTTCCAAATCATGTGCTGTGGCTGTTCCGGTATTGATCATAAAATTGCAGTGCATTTGGCTCATTTGCGCGCCACCAACCTCAAAACCCCGCAGGCCAGCCTCGTCAACGAGCTTCCAACTTGAATGCGGTAGGGGGTTCTTAAACGTCGAACCGCCCGTCTTTTCGCGGATCGGCTGGACGGTCTCGCGGTGATGCTGCACTTCATCCATCGCCTTGCGAATATCTTCAGCGGAGGCCACTTCACCTTCGAAAACTGCGGCGGTGAAAATCAAGTCTTTGGAGGCTTGGCTGTGGCGATACGAATATCCCATGTCAGCGTGGGAGAGCACATGCTTCTTGCCCTGCCGGTCGACTGCATGGACCTCCACAACGCGATCCGTCGTCTCCGTGCCATTGGCACCGGCGTTCATGCGCAACGCGCCGCCGATAGCACCGGGAATGCCATGATAAAACGCGAATCCACCCAAGCCAGCCTCCAGTGCGGCGGCGGCGAGCTTTTTGTCTGGTACAGCAGCCCCTGCCTTGAGACGATTACCGCCAATACTTTCCACTTGGCCGAAACCACGGCCGGACAAGCGAATGACAACGCCTTCGATACCACCATCTCGCACCAACAGATTTGAGCCCATGCCCACCACGAGCACAGGCACGTCCTCTGGCAGTAGCTTCAAGAACGCGCAAAGATCATCCTCATCAGCGGGGCTGAACAATAAATCAGCGGGACCGCCCACTTGAAACCAGGTAATCTTGGACATCAGTGCATCGGGCGTGAGCCGCCCACGAAGCTTGTTCACCCCATCGCCCAGTCGTTCCAGAAGGGCTGCACCACTCATGACAGATCTGCCAGTTCCTTCGGCAACGCATGTGCCCATGTGGTGATGTTGCCCGCACCAAGAAAGATCACATAATCCCCCTCTTTGGCGATTTGTGCCACGATGGGTGCAACGTCTTGTGGCCCTTCAATCAACCGTGCATCCCGGTGGCCAGCCGCGCGAATACCGACAGCAAGCGAGGCCGAATCCGCGCCTTCAATCAGCGCCTCACCTGCCTCATAGACAGGCGCAACCAGCACCGTGTCCGCATCGTCAAAACAGCCACAGAATTCCTCAAATAATGAAGAGAGCCGCGTGTAGCGATGGGGCTGCTTGATCGCGATCACACGACCGGGCGCTGCATCCCGTGCGGCTTTCAGCACCGATGCGATTTCAACCGGATGGTGGCCGTAGTCGTCAAATATCTCGACACCCTTCCAGGAGCCCGTATGGGTGAAACGCCTCCGCACTCCTTTGAAGCCTGCAAGCCCATCGCGAATTTGCGTCTCGGTCACGCCAAGACGATGTGCCACGGCAATTGCTGCAGTAGCGTTAGATACGTTGTAACGCCCCGGCATCGGTAGAACGAGATCGGCATAGAACGTTTCGCTGTTCGTCTTGCGATCATAGATTGTAATGTCGAACACAGACTTCGCGCCTTCCGAGCGCACGTTATGAAAGCGCACCTCGGCCTGCTTGTTGTTGCCATATGTAATCAACCGGCGATCTTCGATGCGCGAAACCAGTGCCTGCACTTCGGGATGGTCGATGCACATCACGCCGCATCCATAAAACGGAACATTTTCAACGAACGTTTTGAAAGCCTCTTTGGCCTTATCAAAGGTTCCGTAATGATCGAGATGTTCAGGATCGATGTTCGTCACAATGGCAATCGCGGCGGGCAATTTTAAGAATGAGCCATCGCTTTCGTCCGCTTCCGCCACCATCCAGGCACCATCGCCCATGCGAGCGTTCGTGCCGATGGCGTTCAAAATTCCACCGTTGATAATCGTCGGGTCCAGACCGCCCGCTTCCAGCAATTGACCGACCATGGATGTTGTCGTCGTCTTGCCATGTGTGCCGCCGACAGCAACCGCCTGCTTGAAGCGCATCAACTCGGCCAGCATTTCCGCGCGGCGCACAAGCGGGATGCCGCGTTCAACAGCGGCCATGCGCTCGGGATTACTTTTTTGAATGGCGGTCGACGTCACCACCACCTCGCTCTCCCCAAGGTTCTCTGCCTTATGCCCGACATGGACGGCAATGCCCTTTTCCCGAAGCCGCTGCACGTTTGCACCATCAGCCTGATCAGAACCTTGAACGGCATACCCAAGATTGTGCAGAACTTCGGCAATCGCGCTCATGCCAATGCCCCCGATCCCGATGAAATGAATCAGGCCGATATCGTCTGCCATGCGCATGGGGTTTATCCTTGCTTCCTGTCTCCGGCATCGTTCGCATCCGCTGGTAATGCCGCCATTGCGCCCCCGACGTAGCGTCCTTTTGCGACTTCCACAACCAGATCGGTAAGTTGCTGTGCAGCCCTCGGTTTGCCCGTCATAGCTGCCGCACGTGCCTGTTTTGCCAGCGCCTGCGGATTTTTCATCGCGTTGCCCACCAAGGTTGCAATTTGCTTCGCATCAAGCGTGTTCTGGGGTGCAACAACTCCGCCGCCGCGTTCCACCAATTCTTTCGCATTCGCCGCTTGATCGTGATCCAGCGCAAATGGGTATGGAACCAAAATTGAAGGGCGGCCAACAGCAGCAACTTCCGAAATAGTCGAAGCTCCAGCGCGGCAAATAACCAAGTGTGCTGCCTCCAATCTGCGACCAATACCTTCAAAGAAAGGTGCGACTTCTGCGGTTATACCAGCCGATCCAAGCGCGGCTTTCGCGCCCTCCAACTGTTCTTCTCGCGCTTGAAGGGTTAGGCGGACACGTGCCTTTTGCTCAGACGCCATCAGTGCCAAAGCAGCTGGTATCGCCTCCCCGAAAAACTGCGCACCTTGCGACCCGCCCAAGACGAGCAGATTAAATGGCGCATTGCCGTCCGAGACCGGATAAGGCTCAGATGATTTATCAAGCCGTTCGACTATCTCCAGAATTTCGGGGCGCAGCGGATTACCGGTGATCACCGTATCCGCGGGCAACGTATCGCTTGAAAAGCCTGCAGCAACAGCGACAGCTTTTTTTGCGAGCACTTTGTTAGCACGACCCAATACAGCGTTTTGCTCATGTAAAACCGTGGGCACAGCCATCTGCTGCGCAGCAAAGAGCGGAGGCAGGCTGGGATAACCGCCAAAGCCGACAACTACCGAAGGCTGTAGTTTCTTCAAAAGCGCGCGCGCTGCCAAATACCCACGGACCAATTTAAATGTGGTTTTTGCCAAAGCGATGGGATTCCTCGATCCGAACGTGGCCGAGTCCAACACATGAATTTCCCCACCGGGAAAGCGGTCAGCATAGCGCATGCCACGCTCGTCAGTTGCCAAATGAACCGCCCATCCCCGCGCGATCAATTCTTGCGCCAGCGCTTGAGCGGGAAACAAGTGCCCGCCTGTGCCACCGGCGGAAAGAAGAACGGTTTTATTCATTACTTATACCGCAAACGCCGTTGCACCAGCGGGCTTGGCCCAGCCTCTGCTGTAGCTATCGGCCCGCTTACGGGTCAGCGCAAGAACCAGGCCCATGCCGAAAGCGACCGCGAGCAGCGACGAGCCACCATACGAGATAAACGGCAGCGTCATGCCTTTCGCGGGCAACAGTCGCAGATTCACCCCAATATTGATCATCGCTTGAAATCCAAATTGAAGCACAAGGCCGGATACGGCCAATTGCACGAACCGGTCATGTTCGCGTAAGGCGTGCCACAGACCTCGCATCACGATAAAGGCGAAAATCAGAACCAGGCCCATTGCGAGCACGATGCCGAATTCTTCAACGGTAACAGAAAAGATGAAATCCGTGTGGCTGTCCGGCAGGCCGTTCTTGATACGCCCCTCACCCGGCCCTGTGCCGAGCCAACCACCATTGTTGATGGCTGCAAGACCGCGATCCACTTGGAACGTGTCGCCCGCACCAGTCAGAAAACGGTCAATACGGCCGGAAAAGTGCGAGAAAGAAAAATAGGCAACGGTCAGCCCCGTCAGCGCCGTGCCACCAAGCAGCGCAACCCAAAGCCAAGGCATACCCGCCATAAAAAACATCGCACCCCAGACGAACGACAGCAGCAGGGTTTGACCCAAATCAGGCTGCATCACCAGCAACCCTGCACAAAGACCAAACAGCCCAATAGCAAGCGCGTTGCAGGGAATATCGGGCTGCCGCACGCTTTCAGAAAACAACCACGCGGTAATGACCACAAAAGCCGGTTTCATGAATTCTGAGGGCTGAATGAGGAACGATCCTACTGCCAACCACCGCGTAGCGCCTTTGGCCGAAAAGCCAATGAACGGAATCAGCAGCAAAGCAACAATCGAAGCGCCTAAAACGATAAACGCCACACGCCGCGCTTGGCGCATGGTCAACAATGACGTGCCGATGAGAACACCAATTGCCGGCAGCATAAACATGGCGTGACGCTCAACAAAGTGGAACGCATCAATGCCCAAGCGCTTGGCTACCGGCGGACTTGCGGAAAGCGACAGCAGCAGCCCCATGAACATGAGGCCCAAAAGGGCGGCCAATAGCAGTTTATCGACGGTCCACCACCAATCGGAAATGACACCTTTGCGGGCGCGAGAAACCATCGCGATCAACCTTTCAATCTGGCCTTCAGACCGATTTGAAACCTTGGAGCGCCCTCACGGCCTCCTTGAACGCTTCGCCCCGTTTCTCGAAATTCGGAAACTGGTCAAAGCTAGCAGCTGCTGGAGAAAGCAAAACGATTTGCTCGCCCCCTGCCTGTGCCGAATCTGCGGCAGCATGGTTAACAGCCTCTTTCAATGTGCCCGAAATTTCATAAGGAATCGTATCACCCAGCTGCGCCGCGAAAGCAGGAGCTGCTTCACCCACCAAATAGGCCTTCGAAACGCGCGAAAAATGCGGAGCAAGACTCTCAATGCCACCCGTTTTGGCAAGACCACCGACGATCCAGCGCACTTGCTCAAAGCTCTTCAGCGCTGGCGCAGCAGCCTCAGCATTGGTGGCTTTGGAATCATTGATGAACAGCGTGTCGCCCACGCGCCCCACCTGTTCCATGCGGTGTTCCAAGCCGGGGAAGGTGTCGAACCCATGCTGGATTTCTTCCGCAGACAGACCCACCGCTTCGCAGGCAGCAAAGGCGCAAGCCGCGTTTTGCCCATTATGCGCACCACGAAGCGCACCATTGCTCGCAAGGCTTGCTAGGCGTTCTCCCTGCGAGTTCCGCAAAACGCCATCCGCAAATTGTATCTCAGCATGGCTCTCCTCTTGGGCAGAAATCGTTACCAAAGGAACATTCGCCGCTCCCAGCCGCTCGCCAACAGCAAGACAATAGGCATCGTCACAACCAACAATTGCCAGATCTGAACGTGCGACCAGCTGTTCTTTGATCGCCGCATAGTTCTCAATCGTGCCATGGCGCTCCAGATGGTCAGGCGTGATGTTGAGCAAAACGCCAACATGGGGTGTGAGGTTTGGCGCGAGATCAATCTGATAGGATGAACATTCCACCACATAGACCTGATCGCCACCGGAGCGGATAGGATCAAGATCCAGTACAGCGCGGCCAATATTGCCGCCCATCTGCACGTCACGGTCGGCTTGCCTCAAAACATGGGCAATCAGCGCGGTTGTGGTTGATTTTCCATTTGTTCCCGTAATCGCGATCAACGGCGAGATGCGCCCAGCGGCGGCCATTTCACGACTGAACAGATCAATGTCACCGATGATCTCGACACCCGCCGCATGAGCCAAATCGACAGTCCAGTGAGGCATCGGATGCGTTAGCGGCACGCCGGGTGCAAGCACCAGCGCATCAAAATCCGTGAAGTCCACTTCGCGCAAATTGGCAACACTCAGTCCCTGCCCTTGCGCTTTGACTACGCTGGCAGGGTTATCGTCCCAACACGTGACATCAGCACCACCGGCCACAAGCGCGGCCGCGGTGATCAGGCCCGAACCGCCAAGCCCAAACAAGGCAACTGATTTACCTGCAAATGTCGTGACCGCAATCAAAGCGAAAGCCTCAGCGCAGTTTCAGGGTCGCAAGGCCCAAGAGGGCGAACATGATAGAAATGATCCAGAAGCGAATGACGACCTGGCTTTCGGTCCAGCCCAATTGCTCAAAATGGTGATGGATCGGCGCCATACGGAACACCCGCTTGCCCGTAAGTTTGAACGATGCCACTTGAATAATGACGGACAAAGCCTCGATCACAAACAATCCGCCTATGATCACCAGCACAATTTCGTGCTTTGTCGCGACCGCGATAGCACCCAGCATGCCGCCAAGCGCGAGCGAGCCAGTATCGCCCATAAAGATCGCTGCGGGTGGTGCGTTGAACCAAAGAAAGCCCAGTCCCGCGCCGATTAGCGCCCCACAAATGATCGCGAGTTCACCTGTTCCTTTGACGTGGTGGATTTGCAGATAGTCAGAAAACACGATGTTGCCGGAAAGATAGGCAATCGCTCCAAACGAGCCAGCCGCGATCATCACAGGCACAATCGCCAAGCCGTCCAATCCGTCAGTCAAGTTCACCGCATTGCCAGCGGCGACGATCACGAACGCTCCGAAGACGATGAAGAACCAGCCAAGTTGAAGCACGAAGTCCTTAAAGAACGGAAACGCTAGCGCACTCGACATATCGGTCGGTTTGTTATCAACGGTCGAAATCGCACCGCCATATCGCATGATGAGAAAACAAGCGACACCGGCAATCAGGAATTCCAGCAACAATCGCATTTTGCCGGAAAAGCCCTTGTCGGTCGCTTTGGTGACTTTCAAATAATCATCGTAGAAACCAATCGCACCGAACAACACGGTCACGCCCAACACGGTCCAGACGAGAATGTTGCTCCAGTTCACCCACAGCAGAGTGGAGCCAATAACACCGACCAAAATCATCAAGCCGCCCATCGTGGGCGTTCCAGCCTTTTTGAAATGCGTAGCGGGCCCATCAGCGCGGATAGGCTGCCCCTTGCCTTGCCGCCCACGCAGAGTGCGGATGATGGCGGGTCCAAACAAAAATACGATCAAAGCTGAAGTGAGCAGCGCCCCACCCGTGCGAAACGTAATGTAGCGGAACACATTAAAAAGCGGAATCGTGTCACCAAGTTCTGAAAGGAAATAAAACATCAATTAGCCTTTGTTTCGCCGTTTCCGGCCTATGCGAACCGCACCCAATCCCTCAGCGATTCTAGAAATCAAGTGTCAGCTTCATAGGCTTCCAGCATCGCATCTATCAAGCGAGCGAACTTTAAACCCAAAGATGCTTTCGCCATGACGACATCGCCGGAGCGCAACTGACTCATTAACTCGGGTATCAATTCATCAACGGTATCAAAGTGATGCACGGTCGCCTTGCCTGACAGCGCATCGCGCAGGGCGGTCATTTCTTGTCCTGCAAGATACACAAGATCAATTTTGTTGGCCGTGATGGCTTCAGCCAAATCTGCATGCAATTCGTGGGATGTCGGCCCAAGTTCAAGCATGTCGCCCAGCGCAGCGATACGGCGCCCACGGTTTTGCACACTCGCCGCTGCTAGCAATTCCAGCGCAGCGACCATGCTCTTCGGGTTGGCGTTGTAGCTTTCGTCAATCAGCATCAGCCGGTTATCGCCAAGCCTTAATTTGTGCCGCTGCCCACGGCCTTTGACGGCTTCAAGGTCTGCTAACGCAAGGCCAGCACGGGCGAGGTCGGCGCCGATGAGTTTAGCAACCGTCAGCACGATAAGCGCATTTTGCGCTATGTGTTTTCCAGGCGCTCCAACTTTCACCACCATCGGCGTGCCCATCACATCGACGGTAAGGCAGGAACATGTGTTGTGCAGAACCAGATTTTCCATCCGGGTATCAGCGCCCTTAGCCTCGCCAAAGCGCACGATATTTGAAACCCCCTTTTCCAGCGCAAACGACTTGAGCAATTCAAATCGGGGGTCATCGGCATTCAGTACAACCGTGCCATCGTCTTCCAGACCATCAATGATTTCGGCCTTCGCCCGCGCAATCTCGTCAACGCTAGCAAATGCTCCCAGATGCACAGGCGCAACATTGGTGATGACAGAAACATGCGGCCGCACCAGAGATACCAGTGGCGTGATTTCGTTTGGATGGTTCATGCCGATTTCAAAGACACCGAAATCTACGTCCTTCGGCATCCGCGCCAGCGTCAGCGGCACGCCCCAATGGTTGTTGAACGATGCAACCGAAGCATGAACCGTCCCACAAGAGGATAGCGCCGTGCGCAACGCTTCTTTGGTGGTCGTTTTGCCGACACTACCCGTCACCGCAACAATACGAGCGTGAGAGCGCAAACGGCTTTCGATAGCGAGACGCTCAAGCGCCACAAGCACATCATCAACCACGAGCAAAGCGCCCGTCTCGCCCTCCAGCGCGTCGAGTTTTTCCTGCGAGACAACGCAAACCCCCGCACCATTAGCGCTCGCAGCAGCCACGAATTTGTGGCCGTCATGCACGTCACCCTTGATTGCGAAATAGGCTTCACCAGGATCGATGGTTCGGCTGTCGATGGAAATTCCGGTAATTGCGTCAGGCGCAGCGCCATGCAGCTTTGCGCCCATAGCGTTCTTCATGTCTTCGATTGTCCAAAGAACAGAATTCACAGCGTTGCCTCCAATGCTGCGGCCAAGACTTTGTGGTCGGAGAAAGGCAGAACCTCTTTGCCGACGATCTGGCCTTCCTCATGGCCTTTACCCGCAACCACCAAACAGTCACCAGCCTCAAGTTTGGCAACGGCTTCTTCGATAGCCTTCTTGCGGTCACCAATCTCGATAGCGTCCGGCGTGGCTTCCAAAATTTGCGCACGGATGGAGGATGGCTTCTCTGTGCGTGGATTATCGTCAGTTACGATCACAAGATCGGCCAGCCGTTGCGCAATCTCGCCCATGATCGGCCGCTTGCCCGGATCGCGGTCGCCACCGCATCCGAAGACCACGACCAGCTTTCCAGTTGTATAGGGCCGAAGCGCCTTCAGCACATTTTCCAAAGCTTCAGGCTTGTGCGCGTAATCAACATAGGCAGGCGCACCGTTGCCGGCCTGCCCGATCAGTTCCAAACGACCGGGCGCGCCTTTAAGTCTTTTCAGAGCAGCGAGAACAGCAGCCGGGTCACTGCCGGTAGCAATCGCCATTCCAGCAGCTACCAGCGCGTTCGCAAGCTGAAATTCTCCAGCCATAGGCAAACTCAGAAAATGGATTTCGCCGTCAAT
The DNA here is from genome assembly GCF_042676045.1 of Pseudahrensia aquimaris. Lineage (NCBI taxonomy): Bacteria > Pseudomonadati > Pseudomonadota > Alphaproteobacteria > Hyphomicrobiales > Ahrensiaceae > Pseudahrensia > Pseudahrensia aquimaris. Next base: position 50,984 of record NZ_JBHTJV010000005.1, read on the forward strand.
GTCCAACTCTGCTTCCTGAGTAAACTGGCGCTGCTCGACCCGTTTAAGTGCGATGAAATTACCCGCCCGTCCGACCGTCTTCACATCCAGCCCTGCGGCCTCAGCAGCCGCAATCGCAGGGGCGGAATAGGCATCGTCGGCATAGATGATAGCAGGCTTGCCCGCATCCATCAGCGTATCGAACAATCGCATTTTCGACGCCAGATAATGCTCAACTGTTGGGTGATAATCCATGTGATCGCGGCCAAGGTTGGTAAAGCCCGCAACCGCAAGGTTCACGCCGTCCAAGCGGCGCTGATCGAGACCGTGGCTGGAGGCTTCCATGGAACAATGGCTCACACCGCTGCCCGCCAGTTCGTCCAGCAATTCGTGGAGCAGAACCGGGTCCGGCGTTGTCAGCGAACCATAATCCGCACGCCCTGGCGCGAACACGCCTGTTGTGCCGATCATCGCGGCTTGCTCACCACAGCTTTCCCATATCTGACGCAAGAAGGAGGCTACCGAAGTCTTGCCCGCCGTTCCCGTTACCGCCGCCATGACAGAAGGTTGGCGAGGGTGAAACTTTGCAGCCATCAAGGCCAACGTCCGACGCGGATCGTCGCTTCGTACTATTGGAACAGCGCAAGCAGCAGTGTCGGCATCCGCCAACACGGCAACGGCACCAGCCTCAATCGCAGCAGGAATGTATGATGCACCGTCAACATCGGTGCCCTTGAGCGCGGCAAACAGGCTGCCTCGCATGACTTTGCGGGAATCCATCGTAATGCTGGAAACGGTTACATCTGCACCGTCGAGGCTCGCGCCTTCGACCAACAATTCGGACAGTTTCATCTCGCTCATGTCAGCGCCTATAGGACGACAATTGGGCGGTATCACGTACATCAAAATCAGGCTTCACGCCAAGCAAAGGCGCCGCGCGAGCGATGATTTTTCCCACAGTTGGGGCAGCGTTCATGCCAGCGGTGGCATACACTTGGCCCTTCTCCGGCTTCGGCTCGTCTATAATAACCAGCACCACATAGCGCGGATTGGTGACGGGGAATGTGGAGAGAAAAGCATTGAAGCGACTGTTGCGCGAATAGCGGCCATTGACCACCTTATCAGCCGTGCCCGTTTTGCCACCGACCAAAAAGCCCGGCACCTCTGCGCGGCGACCAGAGCCATCCAGCACGTTGAGGCGCATCAGATAACGCATCTCGTCAGAGGTTTTGGGCTTAATCACCTGCTTGGCAATCTTGTTTGCATCCTGCACCGAACGACGCATCAGCGTGGGCGGAATGAGCTTGCCACCGTTGACCATTGCAGCAGCAGCCACTGCCGTTTGCAGCGGCGTTGTGGACATGCCGTGGCCAAACGAGATCGTTACTGAAGACAGCTTACCCCAACGCTTAGGCTCCGTAGGACGCGCGATTTCCGGCAGTTCCAGCCCGGTCATGCGATCCAGCAGACCGATGCGCTTGATAAACTCACGATGACCATCAATGCCAACAACATCTGCCATTTTTGCCGTGCCGATGTTGGACGAGTAGATGAACACTTCCGGCACGGACAAAACCCGCTTCTTGCCGTGGAAATCGTTGATCGTAAAACGCCCGAAACGCAGCGGTTTGCGCGCATCAAAGCGGCTGCTCATGGAAACCTTCCCGCTGTCCAGCGCCATTGCGGTGGTAAAAGCCTTGAAGGTCGACCCCATTTCGAACACACCGGCCGACATCCGGTTCAACCGGTCTTTTTTCAGGGCGTCGACAGGGTTGTTGGGGTCATAATCCGGCAGCGACGACATGGCGACAATTTCGCCAGTGTGAACATCCAGCACGACACCAGCAGCGGCAATTGCGCGGTATTTCTCAATCGCCTCGGTCAGGGCAGCACGCATATAATGCTGCACGCGGAGATCGATAGAAAGCTCCACCTTCTCAAGCGCGGCATTCACAGCAAAGCCAGAATTGTGGAGCGCCCGCAGGCCATTGTCATCAAGATGCTTTTCCATCCCAGCAATGCCCTGATTGTCGATATTGGTGTGGCCAAGAATATGGCTCGCAGATGGCCCCGCCGGATAATACCGTTTGTTTTCTTGACGGAACCCAACGCCCGGAAGGCCAAGAGCCAGAATCTCCTGCTGCTGGACAGGCGTGATTTCACGTTGCAGCCACACAAAGCCAGCGCCACTCTTCAGCCGCTTCATGGTCGTGTCAAAGTCGAGATCAGGCAATACCGTGATGAGCGATTCGTAAGTCTCATCAGGATTTTCTATCAAACGCGGTTCGGCAAACAGCGACTTAACCGGAATATCAAGCGCCAGCGTTTCGCCATTGCGATCAACGATTTCCGGGCGCGCGGCAGCTAGGGCAATATCTGCGGTATAGCCAACTAAGTTCGTGCGGTTTTCCTCCGTACCGAGGAAGATCAAACGCCCTTGCACCACCGCAAACAGCGCGACCACAGCGAGCATAACCCAGCCAAGCCTCTGCCGCGTTTGGGCAGCCACGTCGCCTTGCGTAGTGATGGGCTGGGCCAAAACGGAACCAAGGGTGCGCAATACCTTAATCATGGACGGCTCCGAAGGGTGGGCGTTGGCACACGCTCCAACGCACGCATTTCAACAGTGCCAGTCAGGGTTGTATCGTCGCCCTCTTCAAGCGCCTGAAGGATTTTCTCCTTCGGATCGGGGCGCAGCGGCGGCAATTCGTCGAGCGATGCGATTTGGTCAGATCGAAGCTCGGCTAAACCCAATTGGCTCTCAAAGGCTTTCGCCACATTCTCAAGCCGTTCGGGACTGGTCATGATCGCCCAATCGGCGCGCAACAGGGTAATCTTGCGCTCCTCAGCCTCAATCTGCCGCGTAAGCAAAGCAATGCGTTTGGCCGATTGTTCGGCAGAATGTTTGATCTGGAACGTCCAAACCGCACCGCCGATAACAGCGGCCACGAGAACTGCGTCAAGAATACGGATCATTTGCTCCACCCCTTCACGCTTTCAAGATCGGCAAGATTGGGAAGGCCAAACACTGAACGGTCAGCCGCTTTTGGAGCTACGTCAGTGCGAATGGCCCAGCGCAATTTCGCCGACCGCGCACGCGGGTTGCGCTCGGCTTCTGCCTTGGAAGCAAGAACAGCACCGCGCTTGTGTTGTTTAAACGTGAGGTCTTTTTCTGGGCCCATAGGCAGATGACGCGACCCACCCGAATTCTCAGCACGGTCTTGCAGAAAGCGTTTCACCAAACGGTCTTCTAGTGAATGGAAGGTGACAACCACAAGCCGCCCACCGGGCTTCAAAATGCGCTCCGCCGCTAGCAGAGCATCGGCAAGTTCATCCAACTCGCGGTTCACAAAAATCCGCAACGCCTGAAATGTCCGCGTGGCAGGATGCGTGCGCTGATCGTGTTTGCGGCCCAACACTTTTTCCACCAGCGAAGCCAGAACCAGTGTAGTCTCGAACGGTTTCTTTTCACGCTGCTCAACGATTTCAGCAGAAATCCGCGAGGCTTGGCGTTCATCGCCCAAAATTCCAATGATGCGCGTAAGGTCAGACCGCGCAGCGAAGTTCACCACATCGGCAGCGCTCACCCCGGCCTGCTCCATGCGCATATCGAGCGGCCCGTCTTTCTGAAAGGAAAAGCCACGTTCTGCTTGATCGATCTGCATGGAGGAAACGCCGATATCGGCAACCACACCGTCGACACTTTCAAACCCTTGGCCTTTCGCAATCGCGTCAAGCGCGGAAAAACGCCCCTGCTCCAGCATCAAACGCTCGCCGAACGCCTGCACCATAGACTGACCAGCCGCGATGGCATTGGGGTCGCGGTCGATTGCCAGAACATCAAGTCCTTCAATCAGCATCGCACGGGTGTATCCACCAGCGCCAAACGTTGCATCAATGATCGTCTGGCCAGCTTCTGGAGCAAGCGCGTGCAGCACTTCGTCCAGCATAACCGGGATATGGGGGCTGTTGACGTCCGACATGCTGTTCATCCGGTTTTCAAAATCTCTCTGCGCCGAGCGCCATGCGCGGCTGATGGAGACCCCTGCCCATGCGCGTGCTCCCGCACCTGCCGAAGCGCAAGGTGCGGCAAATGCTTGTCGTCTCGCCAAGTCCGATACGCTCAAGGCCAAAACCGCCTATCCCCTTTTGCAAAGCCCAGCGCCAAGCGACGTGAATCACTTGCACCACAGGTTAAGGATATTTGAATCGATAGTGTTAAGGGTTCGTTTACATTCCAAAAACGACGCCGAATTTCGGCGCGCTTAATGGGGAGAAACAAACGGAAAAATGCCAGCCAGCCTGTAAGCCGGGTTCTGTGCCGGTTCAGCTTGCGCTTCCCCTTAGACAGCCATTCATCTGGGGGAAAAATTACTCTTCCCCTCGGTGCGACCAACCCGAACAGTCTCGCCTGGAAACCGGCTAGCCGTGGCTTTCGCCCGACACGCTGTTCCTATTCGGTCTTGCTCCCGGTGGGGTTTACCGTGCCGTGCCCGTTGCCGACCACGCGGTGGGCTCTTACCCCACCCTTTCACCCTTACCCCTTGGCCGAAGCCGAAGGGCGGTTTGCTTTCTGTTGCACTTTCCCTGGGGTCGCCCCCGCCGGGCGTTACCCGGCACCGTGTTTCCTTGGAGCCCGGACTTTCCTCTTGCTCGACAAGCGAGATCAAGCGACCGTCCAGCCAGCTGGCAACAAGGATGTGGCTGTTTTGCGCAGCCCCGTCAAATAAACAAAAAGAGCGGGTCTAAACGCCCTGCGCCATGAGGCGGCGAATGCGCTTGCAATAGCGGCGGCTGATAGGGTTCATACGCTTTGCGCCGTGACCTGCATTGTATTTCAAAATCACATTGCAAAGCTGGCCGCCGCCCAAACGGTGCGCCTTGGCGAGGTATTTCATGCCAAAACGGATGTTCGTGTCAGGATTGTAGAGTTTCCGAAGCGGCCCCTTGTAGCCCATATATCGGGCGGTCGCGGGCATCAATTGCATCAACCCGATTTCGCCGGCCGCACCTTTGGCTTTTGAGCGAAAACTTGATTCCACATGTACCACCGCCAAGGCCAACTTTACCGGAACGCCCGCAGCCTTCGCGTGTTTGCGGATCAAAGGTTCGTAACGCGCCCGACGGGTTGCGTATTTCTTTCCGTGGCGGCGCGTCAGCGATGCAACACGTTGCGTGCTTTTGCGCACTGGGCCAACCAATTCTGCATCAGAAGGCCTATCTGCACGAACCGTTGGACTTGTAGCTACCGGCGCAAAACCGGACTGTGGATCTAGTGAAGCGATAACCACGGATTTTTGTGTGGGGCTCTCACCGGGCACGGAAAATGGGCGGTTAGCAATTTCAGCAACCGCAGTATCTGCGGCACGTGCTTTGGGCAAAGGAACAGTGAGTGGCAGTGCGACAGTCGCCGGCGGCGCATTTTCGCCGGGTATCGCCTGAATGTTAGTGGCAGCTTCAGGAGCGGTTGCAGAGGATGTTGAAGATGGGGCTGAGGGATTAGCCGATGCAATCTGCTCAACACCACCGTTTGCAGGTTGCAATGCGGGAGCGGTCAACTTTATCGGCTGGAACTGCCCCGTAGCGGCATTCTGGCACCCGGCCAACACAGCAAGTGCGAACAAACAGTACGCCTTCGCAATGATACAAAATCTGCTCAAAACTCAATCTCGTGATAAAAACGCTCGTTTGTCGCAGCATCGCTACGACACCGAACAAAATTGCCCTGAAGGCTTCATGCTTAACAGAAACCTAACAGAAATAAACTTCCCCTGCCAGACAGCGTTAATGCGGCCACTTTGTGACGGCCTGACCACAATTCACAGCCGCTGAAAAGTCTTTGTCCGAAAAAGCGCTGCGGTACGAAAAAGGGCCACCTGGAACGCCAGATGACCCTTTCAAAAACTACCGAGCGTTAGACTTTAGCCGCGGCCCGTGATCCTGCGAACCCGTTTGCAATACTTACGGCTAATCGGGTTCATACGCTTAGCGCCATGTCCGGCGTTGTATTTCAACACAGCACCACAATAGGAACCACCGCCAAGGCGGTAAGCTTTACCCAGATACTTCATACCGTAATGTAGGTTCAGGCCCGGATTGTAGAGCTTTCTCAGCGGCCCCTTGTAACCAATCATCCGTGCAGTTGCGGGCATGAGTTGCATCATACCAATCTCACCAGCAGCGCCACGCGCCTTGGGATTGTAAGCTGATTCGACATGAACAACGGCCATAGCGAGGCGAACAGGAACACCGTGACGCTTGGCGTGCTTGGCGATCAACTTGCGATAAGCTGCTTTGCGTTTGGAAAAAGACCCCTTCACGATACGGCCTTCGGGGCGTGCTTTGGCGACTTTGCGAGACTTTTTACGCGCTTTCTTTCGCGTTACCTTTTTGGCGCTCTTAATCTTTTTCTTAGAAAGTGCTTGGCCATTGTAAGTGCTGCTGGCGCTTTGAGTGGTTTTACAACCTGTCAAAAAAGCAGGCAGAGCCAATAGGCCCAGTATCAACGCAAATTGTTTCATAATCTTAAGTCTCCGCCCACAATGCTTAACGCTGGTTAACCATAATGGGTTACTGAAATACTAATCGCATCCGAGCGTGTCCTAGGCTGAGGGTGGTTTGAGTGCAAGATAAGCCTAATCAGACTTTGTAACAGTGATGCAACAATATCACGGGCATAGTGCTCATACACCAGCATCTTCAAGGCTTTTAAGGAGCTTATGCAACGTGTCTATGGTGGAATAGTCTGCAACCCCATCGACTTTCTGTGGCCGAAAATGGCGCTGAAATGCGGCAACAACCGTCTCAGTTCGTTCGTCAAACTGCCCAGAAATCTCGATTCCGTAGCCGTAAAGCGCCAACAGTGTTTGAAGCGCTTCGACCGGCTCGCCCACATCGCCGCGCTGGAAAAAGCTGCCAGTCGCCAGCGCGGTTGGCTCAATCCAGTGGCCAATTCCATTGTTCGCCAACCAAGCCCAATCGAAGTTTTCGCCCGGATCTAGCTTGCGCCCTGGCGCAACATCGGAATGGCCCAAGACGTTTTGCGGCACGATACGATGGCGGGCTACGACCTCTTTCGACAGCGCCAGCACCGCATCCATCTGCGCTTGAGGAAAGTCCGGCAGTGCCACACCCTCGCCTACAGAATGTCCGGCATTGGCAATCTCCACCCCAATGGAGCGCGAATTAATGTCCGTATCACCATGCCACGAACTCACACCAGCATGATGCGCCCGCGCCTCTTCTGGCAACAGCTGAACAGTGCGGCCGTCTTCAAAAACAAAATAGTGGCACGAAACGCCGCTCTCTTCACAACACAACCAATCCAGAGCGCCCTGAGCAGAATCCATCCCGGTATAGTGAAGCAGCAGAATATCAGGCGCAGCGTTGTCACGCCGAACGCCGAAATTAACAGCGGGGCAAACCTCATTCACACACTTTGACTGCGCCTTGAAACTCACCGCCCGGCAACAGCCACAGCTTGAACCGGCCTGTGTAAGGGCTCAATCGCCTCCCAAGCCGCATTAATTGCCGCCAAGCGCTCGTTTGCCAGCACAACAAATTCCGGTGGGACACCACGCGCGATTAGGCGATCAGGATGGTTATCACGAACTTTAGCGCGATACTGCGCTTTAAGGCGCTCATAGTCCCAATCCGATTCAGCTTCCAAAACGCGATAGGAGTCAGCGTCACAATCTCCCAGATGCCGGGCCTTTATGCGCCCAAAGGCCAGTTCATCGAATCCGAACAGCACGGCAAGGTCTTCGAGAAACAGCAATTCGTTTTCATGGATGACATTGTCAGCCTTGGCGATGTGAAACAGCGCGTCCAGCACATCGGTCAACACATCTTCGTCTGCCGGATCATCACCGGGAAACAGCGAGCGCACCTGTTGTCCGTATGCCGTGTAACCAGCAACGTCGCCTTTTGCCAAATTGTAAAGCCGCGAAACGTGGTTCATTTCTTCAGGCGGCACGGCGAAAATTTCTTGAAATGCCTTGACTTCTTCTTCGGTAACAACACCATCAGCCTTAGCCATTTTGGCTGAAAGCGCGATGATTGCTACCGAAAAAGCCACCCTCTTGCGCGTGGAGGCATCGCCACCAAAAACCGTACGGATGCTTTCCACCACGGATGAAAAGGCGTCAGTGGCGGCTTCCTGCAGGAAGCGCCCGATATCGGACCAAATCGACATACACCAGCTTATACGCCCGAACAGCCGCCTTGGCGAGCTACGTTTTTATCACCCGTCAAAAATAAAAATCCGTGGTAGCGTTCAGTATAGCGCTTAGATAACTTGCCCTAATGGAAAAAGCCCAGTCTACCTCTCCCTATAGCGAAGAAACGATTGGACTGTTTTTCGGTCTGATCGGCGTATTGATTTTTTCTGGAACACTTCCCGCAACACGCGTGGCGGTCGCCTTTTTTGACCCGTGGTTCCTAACCTTTGGTCGCGCGGGCATGGCGAGCGCCGCTGCCGCGTTCACGCTTGTCATTCTAAAACGCAATTTTCCGCGCAAACACATTTGGACTTTGCTCATCATCGGGTTGTTTCTCGTCTTCGGATTTCCTGGCGCGATGGGCTTGGCAATGCTCACCGTGCCTTCTGCCCACGGTGGTGTGGTGCTCGGCATCTTACCCCTCGCTACCGCAATTTTCGCAAGCCTGCTGGCTGGTGAACGCCTCAGCCTGCTTTTCTGGCTATGCGGGATCTCCGGCGCAATCGTCATCATTGCCTTCGCATTGCGCGACGGCGCTTGGGGCTTTGAGGTTGGCGACGCATGGCTTGCTGTCGGCTGTGTTTGCGCAGCGGCAGGTTATGTCATGTCCGGCAAGCTGACGAGATTTATGGCAGGATGGGAAGTAATCTGTTGGGCGCTCATCATCACTGCGCCACTTTCCATCGTCGGGTCATTTCTATTCTGGGACAACGCCTACACTGCACCACCGATGCCGCAGGCAACGGCATTCTTATATGTCGGCCTCGGCTCAATGTTCCTTGGTTTCTTCGCCTGGAACAAAGGGCTGCAAATGGGCGGCATGTCCCGCGTCGGCCAATTGCAATTGCTGCAAACATTTTTCACGCTGGCCGTAGCCGCTGTCGTGCTGGGCGAAAGCGTGACATTCGAAACCGTGCTTTTTGCCACCGCCGTCGTTGCCATCGTTTTACTCGGTCGCAAGGCTAAGGTGACACGGTGAGCAGCAAAAAGAACAGCCACGATCATGGCATCGACAAATATCACGATCTACCAGATGACACGGATGCTCTCGCCCGTGTCTATGCCGATTGGGCCAATGCGTACGACCACGACAACGACCACAAACTCGGAACAGTCTCGCAGCCGAATGCAGCAGCCATGCTTGCCCGCCACGTGGAAGACCGAAAGAGTACTATTCTCGATGTCGGCTGCGGCACTGGCTTAGTTGGCCACCACCTCGCGAAACACGGCTTCACCACATTCGACGGCGCAGACCTCTCGGCAGAAATGCTCGCCCATGCCAGGACGCGCGGCTATCGCACACTTTTTACCGCCGATGCCGCCAAGGGATTAGACATTGAAGACGCAACCTACGACGCAACCCTGTGCGTTGGCGTCTTCACCCACGGCCATTTGGGTGCAGAGAGTTTCAAGGAATTGCTGCGACTTACCAGACCAGACGGGATCATCGTCTTCACCGTCAACGAAGGCGTTTGGGAAACGGGCGGCTTCGACCGCGAAGTCACGCGCCTCTCGGAAGAGGGCGCGTGGAGCCTGCTCGAACAAAGTCACCTCGATTATATGATCAAAGAGGGCGTTCGTGCGTGGTATGTTGCAGCACGAAAGACTTAGACCTCTACTGGTGCCCCATCGGTGCCCGCGGATTGTAGGGCGCTTCCAGCCGCTTGCACTCGGCAGAAGACAGTTTCAAATCGACAGCGGCAATCGCCTCTTCCATCTGATGCAGCTTTGTTGATCCAATGATCGGTGACGTCACCGTTTGGTTTTGCAGTACCCAAGCATAAGCAATCTGCGCAGGGCTAACGCTTCGAGCGGCTGCGATTTTCTGGATGCGGTCGAGAATGGCATAGTCCTGTTTGCTGCCAAAAAGCCCTGCATTTTTATCCGTTTTTGCCCGATTGGTCCCCTCGCCGCCTTGCGGTTTGTTGCCAGCCAGAAATCCCCGCGCAATCGGGCTCCACGGCACCATCGCAACACCTTCGGCTGCAAGATACGGCATCATTTCGCGCTCTTCTTCGCGATAGGCCAGATTGTAGAGGTTCTGCATAGCCACAAACGGCACCATACCGTTGGCTTTCTGCATTTCTCGCAGCCGCGCAAACTGCCAAGCCCACATCGAGGATGCTGCCGGATAAATCACCTTCCCCGCCTTTACCACATGATCAAGCGCCTCCAGCATTTCCTCTTCCGGCGTCAGCGGATCGAGGCGGTGAACGTAGAGGAGATCGACATGATCCATTTGCAGCCGCTTTAGCGAACCATCAACCGACTCGATGATGTGCTTGCGCGACAGACCTCGTTTGTTCGGCCCCTCGCCCATAACGAGCCCAACCTTCGTCGCCACAACGATCTCGTCGCGCCGCGCATACTTTTTCAGCATCCGCCCCGTGATCTCTTCGCTCTCGCCGTAATTGTAGTGATCTGCCGTGTCGTAGAAATTGATCCCGCTTTCCACAGCCAGCTTGAAGAACGGCTCACTGTCCGCCTCAGGAATAACCCAAGGATGGGTGGGTCCACCGGGCGTTCCAAACGACATGCAGCCCAGACACAGTTTTGAAACAGTGACGCCCGTTTTCCCCAATTGTGTGAATTCCATGTCGGTATTCCTCCCCAGATGCGGCTGATTATAAAACCAAGGTAGCGCGATAAAACGCGCTATCGTATGCCAATGGCAATAGAAGATTATCGCGGGAGCGCTTCATGGCTGGCAAATGGGATTTCTGGATTGACCGCGGCGGCACATTCACCGACCTCGTAGGCCGTGCGCCCGATGGTTCTCTGCACCCTTACAAGCTGCTGTCAGAAAACCCTGAATCCTACAAAGATGCCGCAATCGAAGGCATCCGTCAGATCATGGGCGTTCCGTCAGGCGCGCCGATTCCCGGCGATCAGGTTGGCGCGGTAAAGATGGGCACAACCGTCGCCACCAACGCTTTGCTGGAACGCAAAGGCGACGCGACCGCCCTGCTCATTTCCAAAGGCTTCGGCGACATGCTGCGCATTGGCTATCAGGCACGGCCCGATATTTTCGCCAAGCAGATCATCAAGCCCGAACAACTCTACCTCGACAGCTACGAGATTTCAGAGCGCGTGCTGCAAGACGGCACCGTGGAATTGGAATTGGACGAGGAACAAGTCCGCTCAACGCTTAAAGACATCAAAGCCACTGGCATCGAGGCCATAGCCATCGTCTTCATGCATGCGTGGAAATTCCCTGCGCACGAACAACGCGCCGCTGCCATTGCCCGCGAAATCGGCTTTGGCCAAGTCTCCGTCAGCCATGAAGTTTCTGCCCTCGCTAAAATCGTCGGACGCGGCGATACAACCGTTGTCGACGCCTACCTCTCCCCCATCCTGTCGCGCTACGTGCAGCAAGTGTCCAGCGAATTGGGCGAAGACGGTGCGGGCAACAAACCTCGCCTGATGTTCATGCAATCCTCCGGCGGCCTTACGGCAGCGGACCTTTTCGCCGGCAAAGACGCCATCCTTTCCGGCCCCGCGGGCGGTGTGGTGGGCGCGGTGGAAACGTCCGCTCTGGCAGGTCACCACAAAGTCATCGGCTTCGACATGGGCGGCACGTCAACAGACGTCTCCCACTATGACGGCGAATACGAACGCGCGTTCGAGACCGAAGTGGCAGGCGTTCGAATGCGTGCGCCGATGATGCGCATACACACGGTCGCCGCTGGCGGCGGCTCGATCCTGTTTTACGAAGACGGACGCTTCCGCGTTGGCCCGGAATCCGCTGGTGCCAACCCCGGCCCCGCGGCCTACCGCCGTGGTGGACCGCTGGCAGTCACCGATGCAAATGTCATGGTCGGCAAATTGAAGGCGGAAAACTTCCCTGCCATATTCGGCCCCAACCAGAACGAGCAGCTCGACACCGAAGTCGTGCGCAAGAAATTCACCGCTTTGGCGGAGGAAATCGGTAAAGGCCAAACGCCGGAAGAAGTGGCCGACGGTTTCCTGCGTATTGCGGTGGAAAACATGGCCAACGCCATCAAGAAAATTTCGGTCCAGCGCGGCTATGATGTGACAGAATACGCGCTCACCTGTTTCGGCGGCGCGGGCGGGCAGCATGCTTGTGCGGTGGCGGATAATCTCGGCATGGAAACGGTCGTCATCCATCCCTTCTCCGGCATCTTGTCCGCTTACGGCATGGGCTTGGCCGATATCCGCGCCAGCCGCTCCCAAGCCATTATCCAACCGCTCGACGCAGACGGTTTGGCGAAGATTGAATCGCTGGAATCTCAACTCGCCAAAGACGTGGCCAACGAAGTCGAAGGCCAAGGCGTGCCTCTATCCGAAATCGACGTCATCACCCGCGTTCACCTGCGCTATGATGGCACCGACACGCCCATTGTGGTGACGCGTGGCACGGAAGCGGAAATGCGCGAGGCCTTTGCCGCCTCTCACAAAAAGCAATTCGGCTTCACCTTCGACAAACCGCTCATCATCGAAGCGCTGGAACTTGAGGCTGTCGGTGGCGGTGCAAAGGTGACCGAGCCGGAAGCGACGCTCGACGAAATCGAGCGCTCCGCCTCCCACAAGACGCCGATCTTCACATCCGGCCAAAGTGTGGAAGCTGGCGTGTTCAGCCGCCGCGACCTCGCGCCCGGCAACCGCATTCTCGGACCCGCTCTGATCATCGAGGACCACCAAACCATCGTCGTTGAACCGGGCTGGGAAGCGGCGATCAACGCCCGCGACCACATCATCCTCACCCGCATCACGCCCCTGCCCCGCATGGCGGCTATCGGCACGGGCGCGGATGGCGAAGGGGCAGACCCCGTGCTGCTGGAAGTGTTCAACAACTTGTTCATGTCGATTGCCGAACAGATGGGCGTGACGCTGCAAAACACATCTTCTTCGGTGAACATGAAAGAGCGCCTCGATTTCTCCTGCGCGGTTTTCAACGCCGAGGGCCAACTCGTCGCCAATGCCCCGCACATGCCGGTGCATCTGGGCTCGATGGACCGCTCGGTCGAAACCATCATTGAACTCAACGAAGGCAACATGAAACCGGGTGACGTGTTCATGCTCAACGCGCCATACAACGGCGGCACGCATTTACCGGATATTACGGTCGTCACACCCGTTTTCGACAACGACGACAAGGAAATCATCTTCTACGTCGCATCGCGTGGTCACCATGCGGACGTTGGCGGCCTCGCCCCCGGCTCCGCCACGCCTCTGGCGACCCATGTGGACGAAGAGGGTGTGTTAATCGACAATTTCAAGATCGTCGATCAGGGTCGCTTTTTGGAAGACGAGGCCTTCCATGTCCTCACCGACCACAAATATCCCTGCCGCAATCCGCAGGAAAATCTGGCCGACCTGCGCGCCCAAGTTGCTGCCAACGAGCGCGGCATTATGGAGTTGCGCAAGATGGTCGATCACTTCGGCCAGGACATCGTGGATGCCTACATGATCCACGTTCAGGACAATGCCGAGGAAAGCGTGCGCCGCGTCATCGACCGCCTGTCTGATTGCTCCCACACCTACACGACCGACAACGACCAGCAGATCGTGGTCAACATCACAGTCGACCGCGAAAAGCGGGAGGCAACGGTTGATTTCACTGGCACATCGGACGTGAAGAAAAACAACTTCAACGCACCCTTCCCTGTCACCCGTGCGGCGGTGCTCTACGTTTTCCGCATCATGGTGGAAAACAACATTCCCATGAACGCGGGCTGCCTGAAGCCCATCAACATCATCGTGCCGGACGGCTGCATGTTGAAACCGCAATATCCCGCAGCCGTGATCGCGGGCAACACCGAGACGTCCCAACACGTCACCAACTGCCTGCTCATGGCGCTTGGCTGCATGGCGGAGGCCCAAGGCACGATGAACAATCTGACCTACGGCAATGCGCGGTATCAGAACTACGAGACGATATGCTCCGGCACGCCCGCTGGCATCATGAACGACGGCACAGCCTTCCCCGGCGCCCATGCCGTCCATGTCCACATGACCAACACGCGGCTAACGGACCCCGAAATTCTGGAAATGCGCTATCCCGTCGTGGTCGAAGAATTTTCAATCCGCAAAGACTCCGGTGGGCGCGGCGCCTACAACGGCGGCGACGGTGTTCGCCGAACCCTACGCTTCACCGAAGACATGACCTGCGCCATTCTAGGCTCCCACCGCCTCCGCCCGCCGTCAGGATTGAACGGCGGCGGAAACGGCGAGGTTGGGCGTGTTGAGGTGCGGCGCACGGGCGGTGAGATCGAAGTGCTCCAGCCATGCGATCAAACCGAAATAGCGGCAGGCGAGGCTGTGACGGTTATTACGCCGACGTCTGGTGGTTATGGGAAGGCGACATGATTTTTCCCGCCGATTGCGCACATATAATTCTCGGCTTTAGCGCCGCAATGTCGGTTCGCAACGCTTTTTCGATCCCCAGACAAGACACGATATCCGCCGAATTTACGCTTCATGAAGGAGCGCCCGGGCAATCAACGCTGCTATCAGACTGGTTCGCCGAGCGGACCCGATGGCAGAACGCCAACTTTTCCAATGCACCGGAAATTGGCTCGCGTGCTCCCGCACACGAGTTTGAAATTCTGACCAATGTGGAAAGACTGAAGACTGCAGAAACAATAGTTCTGTGGCTGGACCGCTTTCTAGATACCCAGATCGTTGCTTGCTTCGTGGCAAGTTTGGTAGAGACCGGCCAACTAGCAGCAACTCAAGTTTATCAGATTCAATACGGGTCCATAGCTGGTCATAATGTCTCCATTCCTACGCTTAGGGAAAGAGAACTGCTCAGCTACAAAACAACACTGGAACACGTATCACTTGAACTCTCTCAGCGTCGCGGGGAGTTTTGGCAGCGGTACGTTGCTGCACAAAATGCAGAGCAACTCGCCCATCTGATAAAACACCCGAACATTTCAACCGTTGCAGACTTGGCGATCCACTCGCTGATGAAGCGCTTTCCTAGCGCGTCGAACGGACTGACCCAGTGGGATACAGAACTGTTAATCTCGGCTTTGAACCACCAACCCAACACCGCCCGTATAATGGCGCATATGCTCGGTGATTTTGTGTTCAACCAACCTGATCAACGCAACGATCTGATATTGCATCATCGCATGATGCAGATGAGCGACCATTTAAAAGGTCCGCCCGTCTTTGAGTTCGTTGGCGACCCCGCTGCAATCCGCAGCCACACTACCCACTGCCTGCCTTTGGCCGAAGAAATTCTCTCAGGCAAAAAGAACTACCTACAGGTCCGCAATGACTACCCTGAAATCGCCAACGTTCGAATGTCGAAGGACAACATCTTTTTCCGCGAGGAATTTGATAAGCTTTGAATTGGACATGCCCCAATCCGCTTGCATCGAAGCATTCTCCATCCGCAAAATCGCAGCTCAGTCTGGGCAACAGTATTAACAATCTCGCAACCGAGGCTAGCTAAGTATATCCCAAAATAAATTGGTGAATACTGCATCAGATTCGCGAAAAAACACAGGCTATCAGCAAGAATAAGCCTGCGGTTAAGCAAAACCACTCCAGTGACGATGGCAATTGGGGCCTTATAATTGCCATAAGCGCTTTGTTGGTGCTGACGCCGGTTTTGACAATTGGCTTGATGGCAGCGCCCTCCTTAGACCTCGGTTTCGGTCAAACAGAAGAAGCTGCGACCACCGACGCGATTGAAGCCGTAACGCAGAAAATGTTGGCGGCCATCGACGGCAACAAAGAAGCCGAGACACGGCGGGAAGATGCAAAAAACGCCATTTTAGGTATGGCAGAAACCAAAGGCATTTCGGAGAGGGATCGGAAGCTTCACATGCAGGGAGCAGCGGTTCAAAATCACCCCTTGATGCGCATGATGGAGAAGAAAAAGCAGAATATGCCGAGCGTGAAGCGCCAACACATTCTGAAAGAGGTTGGAACGCACACAGAAGTCGACCTGAAACGCTTTGAGCGCAAGCTAAATAGTAATGTCAAAAGCGGCACACCAGCGAGCGAAGCAGATGCGCAGCAAGTCAACCACATGCAGGCTTCGATCGGATGTCAGCGCATAATTGCGGATTTTGAGAAACGCATGGATGAAGCTAATGAACGCAACGCGGAGCTGGAAAAGAAGAACAGGCGATGGGCGGAACAGGGCTTGGTTGGCAACAAAATCGGCGAAAACTGAGCGCCCACAGGGCACCTCCTAGATAGACCCAGCTTCCACAAAGAAATTGGCCGCAGAGCACATCGCGGCATCGTCGCTTGTCAGAAACACCACCATCCGTGCCACATAGACCGGGTCGATCAAATCCGGCAGGCACTGGTTGGCGCGATGGGCTTCTATGGCTTCTTCCGTCACCCAGAGTTCTTTCTGCCGATCGGTCATAATCCAGCCCGGCACGACGCAGTTCACCCGGATGCGGTTTGGGCCCAGTTCTTTCGCCATTGAGCGCGTCAGCCCGTGGACCGCCGACTTCGCAGTTGTGTAGGCGGGCATCCCCGTGCCCTTTTCCCACCACGAGTTCGATCCCAAGTTCACAATCGAGCCGCCGCCCGCCTCGATCATTTTCGGCGCGACGGATTGAATGGCAAAGAACATGTGGCGCAGGTTCGTTGCCTGCCGTTCGTCCCAATATTCCGGCGTAACGCTTTCCCATGAATGGCGATCATCCCGCGCCGCGTTGTTGACCAGCGCCCAAGGCGTTCCAAATTTTTCCATTAGAACGGCAAAGCCCGCCTGCATCGCGGGAATGTCCCGCAGATCACACACCGCATGCGCAACGCTCTCGCCCAGCTCCGCGCACAGCGCTTCGGAAGCCGCTGCGTCCATATCAAGAAAGCCCACCTTGCAGCCCTGTTCGGCAAAGGCGCGCACCGTGTCTGCACCGATGCCAGACGCCCCGCCTGTGATTAAGACGGTCTTGCCCGAAAGGCTTGGATAGGTGGCGAATTGTGGTGACATTGGAAAATCCTTCAAACGGGTGAGAACCGCACTTTGGCCCACCACGCACAGCTTTTCCATCGTCCTGCGCTTGTATCCACCCCTCACTGGCGGCACTTTGCGGCCAAAGTGACCTGCAGGATTTAAACCCATGACAAAAGAAACAATCGGCTTTATCGGCGTCGGCCTTATGGGCCATGGCATGGCCGCCAACATTCTGGCGAAGGGCTACCCCCTCCACATCATCGCCCACCGCAACCGCACACCTGTCGATGATTTGGTGTCAAAGGGCGCAGTGGAAGCGCAAAGCCTCACCGATCTCGCAAGCGCCTGCACTATCATCCACATCTGCGCCCCAGGCTCGCCACAGGTGGAAGCCATCGTGGGCGAAATGCTGCCAGCGCTCGCCAGCGGCAGCGTCATCATCGATTGCTCGACTTCTGATCCGACCTCCACGGAAAAACTTGCCACCATGCTGGAGGCAAGAGGCATTGCGCTCGCTGATGCACCGCTCGGTGGCACGCCAGTCCAAGCCGAAGCGGGTGAACTTTCCGCCATGGTCGGCGCGAGCGATGAGACCTTCGCTCGCATTGCACCCATCATCGACACCTGGGCGGCAACGGTCGTTCACCTCGGCCCCACGGGCGACGGCCACAAGATGAAGTTGTTGAATAATTTCCTGTCGCTCGGCTATGGCGCAATCTACGCGGAGGCGCTCGCGCTGGGTAACAAGGTTGGCATCACGCCAGACAAATTCGACAAGGTTATCCGCGGCAGCCGGATGGATTGCGGCTTCTACCAAACCTTCATGGGCTACACGATGGAGGGCAACCGCGAGGCGCACAAGTTCACGCTCAGCAACGCATTTAAAGACCTGCGCTATCTTGAAGCCATGGCAAATGACGCAACCGTACCCAACCCCGTTGGCAATGCTGTGAAAGCCAGCTTTGGCCGCGCATTGGCAATGGGAGGTAACGGGCCAGAGGACTACGTACCCCATTTGGTAGACTTCGTGGGCCGCGCCTGCGGAACTGATCTCGTAAAAGGAATTCCACACAACGAAAAAAAGGGTTGAGCGGCCGCTTTACAATTCTTAACCGCACGCTCGAACAGTCGATACATGCGAGCTTCATGGTGCCTTCATCAACACCCCTTGATGGAGACAACAATGAACACAGATACCCGCAGAATGACAATCATCGGCATCACCGCTGCAGTCTTGATTGGTGGTTCTTTCACCGTCAACGCCATCGCTGACAGTCGCCCCTTTCAACATCTTAAACTAGCCGCCAGCGACACTTCAGCTTACACGGGCTTCACCCACAGCGCATCATGGAGCGACGGCCGTAGAGGCGAAGGCCGTATGGGCAGTCGCTTTGCAAACATGAGCGATGAGGAAATCGAAAAAATGGTCAACCGCGTGGTGCGCCACGCGGCCATTGAGATCGACGCAACCGACGAACAATCACAGAAGATCACAACGATCATTTCGGCAGTTGCCAAAGACATGAAACCCCTGCGCCAGCGCTTCCGCGCAACCGGCAAGGAAATGCACGACCTCCTGCTTCAGCCGACAATCGACCGGGCAAAAATGCAGCAATTGCGCGCCCAGCGTTTCGCAGACGCTGATGCGATGAGCACAAAAATGGTCGATGCACTTGCAGACGTTGCCGAGGTTCTTACCCCCGAGCAGCGCTTGAAAGCCGAAGCCCGCATCGAAGAGTTTCGCGGAAAGCGCCGCTGGTTCCGCGGCTGGCACCGTGGCTAAACACACAATAAGATCGGGGCAGCACGCCTGCCCCGACTTTTTTTCAGTCTATTAATTTGGATAAATCATGAATCCCCGCATCCTCATCATTGAAGACGACGACCGTCTCGCCGCCATGGTTTGCGACTACCTTGGTGATAACGGCTTCGATTGCACCCAAGCCGGCACAGGTGTGCGTGGCATTGACCTTCAAACCGAAGAAGCCTTCGACGCCATCATTCTAGATTTGATGTTACCCGATATCGACGGGCTGGAGGTCTGCCGCACGATCCGCGCCCATTCCCAAATTCCGATCCTGATGCTCACCGCCAAGGGTGACCCGATGGACCGTGTCGTTGGTTTGGAAATCGGTGCGGATGATTATCTGCCGAAGCCTTTTGAGCCGCGCGAATTGCTGGCCCGATTACGCGCCATTTTGCGACGCGGTCGCCCAGCGCAAAACGCTTCACGCATGAGGTTCGGGCGGTTGGAGATCAACGAGGATTCCATGTCCGCAACACTGGACGATGAGAAATGCGATATCACCACACACCAGTTCACCCTGCTCGCAATCTTAGCCAAAGCGCCGGGCCGCGTGCTCAGCCGTGATCAATTGATGGACCAGTTAAAGGGCATCGACTTCGATATTTTCGACCGCTCCATTGATGTCCATATTTCGCGAATCCGCGCAGCTATTGAAGACGACCCCAAAAACCCAAAGCGCATTATTACCGTGCGCGGCGCGGGTTACGTTTTCGCCCGCGAGCAGGATTAAGACATGCGCAGCCGCCTATATCTCCAGATCTATGCAACCGTCTTCGCCTGTCTCCTTGCAGTCGCCCTCGCTTTCTTTGCAGCGGTTGCCATCTTCGATGAAGATGGCCCACCCGAAAGGTGGGAGCGGCTGACCAGCGGCATGTTGGAGCGCGCCCTTCCAAGCGGTAAAGGCAGTGCGGCGGAGCAGCAGGCTGAGCTGGATGAGATAGCCGCGGAACTTGGTATTCCAATGGCGCTGTATACATCCGATGGCACGATCATCGCAGAATCTGGCGACAGAATAGCTATACCGCGCAAGCAATTGTTGGATGATCCGGAAGATCGCTTTCAACGCTACCGCGGCGACTTCATATTTCGCACAACTGATGGACGCATCGCTGTCGCCAGTCCGCCCGTCTTCGAGAGGGACGGATCAGGCCTTGCCAAATTTCTTACCGCCATTGCCCTAATATTCGGTGCGGTTTCCGCGGCGGCTTATCCTTTGGTCCGGCGCATTACCCGCCGCATTGAAACCTTCAACGAAACCGTCACCCGCGCCGGCGAGGGCGATCTTTCTGCCCGTGTTCACATCAAGGGCAAAGACGAGGTCGCCCAGTTAGCCAACGCCTACAACAAGTCTGCAGAACGCATCGAACGGTTGGTGCAAAGCAACAAACTGTTGCTTGCCAACGCCTCCCACGAATTGCGCACACCTCTGTCTCGCATCCGGCTCGGAGTGGAAATGGTGCGCGAAGGCGGCTCACCCAAACGCCTTGAAGCTCTGGAAGCCGACATTGCGGAACTCGACGATCTCATTGACGAAATTTTGCTGATGAGCCGCTTGGAAAACGCAACCGATCGCATGACCTTTGAACCCGTCGATCTGCTGGCCCTGGCCGCAGAAGAATGTGCCCGCTTTGAATCCTGCTCCCTATCCGGACAACCCATTGAGCTTGATGCGGATGCCCGCCTGATGCGCCGGATGATCCGCAACCTCATCGTAAACGCCCACCGCCATGGCAGGCCACCTGTTGACGTCACCATCACCAGCGATGGCCAAAACGCAAAGTTGATGATCACAGATCACGGAAACGGCATATCGGAAGCTGCGCAAGCGCACATCTTTGAGCCCTTCTTTCGTGGTCAAGGAAAGCAGAATGTCGCTGGCTATGGCCTTGGCTTGGCACTCGTTCGCCAAATTGCGCAAAGTCATGGCGGCGCGGTTACACTGCAAGACACCGCCCACGGCGGAGCGTGTTTTGTAATCGAATTACCACTCATTGCCAAAGCGCGGGAAACGGGTGGTGAGGCCGACTGATCCCTGCTACGCGGAGGCATTTGCCGCCCAGAGCAGAACCCATGACGCCTTCCGCCTCGTCGCCAGCCATGAATTTGAAAACCTGGTCTCTGCTTGCTTTGCTAGCGTTCATCTGGGGCGGTTCGTTCCTCTTCGCACGCATCGCTGTTTTAGAAGTGCCGCCACTCACCCTCGTTTTCTTCCGCGTTGCCATCGCCGCTGTCGCGCTCCACATCTATCTCGCCAGCCGAGGACAGCGTCTCTCCGGCAGCGGTGGATTGTGGTTGGCCTTTGCAGGCATGGGCCTGCTCAACAATATCATTCCCTTCTCGCTCATTTTTTACGGCCAGCAGGAAATCGGCGCAGGCTTGGCGGCCATCATCAACGCGATGACGCCCATCTGGACACTACTCATTGCCCATCGATTCACAGCAGATGAGCACCTGTCGACTTCAAAAATTGTCGGCATCGTTCTCGGCTTCACAGGCGTCGCAGCTCTGATCGGACCTGATGCGATTGGCGGGCTGTCCGGCTCAACGCTCGCACAAATCGCTGTATTGGGCGCGACCATTTCCTATGGCTGTGCCGGCGTTTTCGGCAAGCGGTTTGCCGCCGTTTCCCCTGTGCAAACAGCCACGGGCCAACTCACTCTCTCCAGCCTCATCATGCTGCCCATCGCCGCCTTTGCAGATCGCTTCTGGTTTCTCGATTTACCAAGCCTGCCCGCAATTCTTTCCATCTTAGCGCTCGCACTTGTTTGCACAGCATTTGCCTACATCCTCTTCTTCCGCATCCTTGCATCTTCTGGCGCGGTCAACATTTCACTGGTGACGCTTCTGGTGCCCGTTTCCGCCATCATTCTAGGTGCTATCGTTTTGGGCGAGACGCTTAAGCCAATGCAATTTGCCGGGATGGCGTTCATTCTGCTTGGCCTCATCATCATAGACGGAAGAACCATACGCCGTTATACATAAGCGCTTCTCTGATCGACTTCTGAGCCTGAACACAGCCGCACATGATTGAGCAACTGACACATCCGCCTGCTGTCTACAGAGCCGAATCCGAAAATGCCTCCCGCTTCTGGTGGGTGTGGCTGCCTTATCTCACAGCCGTCGTGCTGATAGCTGTCACAGCAGTGAACCCGCAATTCGTCTCGCAACATCTGATGAACGAAACAACGGGTTTGGTTGAAATCCAACACGCGCTATTTCCGGCCATCATCGCCGTTTTGGGCATCTATATGCTCACCCTTCGCTCCACACGGGCAGAGCCTTTGCGCGTTGCGTGGTGTGCGGCCCTTACATTGGGCGCTATATATCTGGCAGGGGAAGAGACCAGTTGGGGCTTCCATCATTTCGGTTGGGAAGCCGATGGTTTTTGGCAGGAGGTCAACGACCAACAGGAAACCAACCTTCACAACATATCGTCCTGGCTCGACCAGAAGCCGCGTTTGATCTTGATCATCGGCATCATCATCACCGGTATTTTTATGCCTTGGGTGCTCATAAACAGACCAGAACTAGCCCCTCGCTTCATGGATTTCACTTACACCCCGATCGCATTGGTGCCTTTGGCGGTTCTTGTTTTCCTATCCTGGTTTTACAAAGATTTGACGAATTTCTTTGGGTTCACAGACATGCAAGCTCTTCGGGGTGGGGAATTTCAAGAAACCTTTATCGTCTGGTATCTTCTAGGCTACACGTTGTTTCTGGTGCGCCGCGCGCGCAAGTCGGAACAGGCACTAAGCCAAGCATGAAACCATTCGCTCCCTTGTCAGCCCTCTCAATCGCCCGCGATCTGGAGGCTGGAACGCTCTCACCTCAAGACGTTTTTGAGCATCAAAACGAACGCATCAAAGCACTCGAGGAAACACTGCAAGTGTTCGCCTCGTCCGTGCCGAAAGCGGCCGCGCATAATGGACCCCTGCGGGGCATCAGCATTGGCGTGAAAGATATCTACGACACATTTGACATGCCGACTGGGCACAACTCACCAATCTACACAGACCATCACCCACGGGCAGACTCATCGCTGGTTGCCATGCTGCGGGAAGCCGGTGCGACGATTGCTGGAAAAACGGTTACAACGGAATTCGCCTTCTTCCATCCCGGCCCCACGCGCAATCCACACAACACCAATCACACGCCCGGCGGCTCGTCTTCCGGTTCGGCGGCGGGTGTTGCAGCAGGCTTTTTCCCCGCCGCTATCGGCAGTCAAACGGGTGGATCTGTCGTGCGACCGGCAGCTTTTTGTGGCGTGAGCGGCTACAAACCCAGTTTTCGATTGTTCCCGACAGTCGGCATGAAATGCTTCTCATGGTTGCTCGACACGGCGGGCTTCTTCGCCGCTAGTGCGGCCGACAACGCTTTTGTTGCCAGCGCCTGTTCGGGCCGCAATCTGCAAGTTCGCGAAGCCGACATCTCAGCGCCGCGCATCGGGGTTTTCAGACAAAAAGCAGACCATCTGCAGAGCGACGCTATGCAGTCCGCAATTGAACAAATGATAAATGCGGCGCAAGCGGCAGGAGCGAGTGTTGTCGAAATCACAGCATCTGAAGAATTTGAAGCCTGCGACGCGGCGCATTCTACGATCCAAGACTATGAAGCCTATCGCGCCCTTGGCTTTGAACGGCAGAATCACGCAAACCTGTTAAGCCCCATGCTGAGCGATCATCTTGCAAAAGCAGCCTTGGTCACATCGGACGCCTACGACAATGCCCGCCGCACGGCCAACCGTGCACGCAAAGCGTCTCATGCATTGTTTGAGAGTTGCGATATTCTCATCGCACCATCCGCACCGGGCGCAGCCCCCGAAGGCTTGGCCTCAACGGGAAATTCCGTCTTCAACCGCCCTTGGACATTGCTCGGCATGCCCTGCGTTAACGTTCCGGGGACATTCGACGCGAACGCAATGCCGCTCGGCGTTCAAGTCATAGCACCATTCGGACAAGACCAAAAAGCGCTGCAGGCCGCTCACTGGTTGGAAAAGCGCGTCTAGAGCTTCCGCGCCAGCCACAGAACAACAGTCAAAGCTCCATCGCCTTCCGCGTCCAGCGTCTTCATGTCTTCGCCCACCAGTCCGGCAGACAGCAGCCAGGAGCTCATCTGTTCAAACGAGATTCCAAGTCGACGATGCGCGTGCTCGTCGCGCAGAAACTCAAGAGTGTGCGGCGCGAAGTCTACCACCAACAGCCGACCATCCGGCGCAAGGTGGTCAGCAGCACGCTGCAAGGCAGTCTCGGCATCCTCAAGGAAGTGCAAAACCTGATGCACGACCACCAAGTCGAAAGCATCCTCAGCTTCCAATTTATAAACATCGCCATGGCGCACCTGTAGGTGCGAAAACTCGGATACGGCCAGCGCCGTTCGCGCAATTGCCAGCATGTCCTGGCTGGCATCCACACCCACACCCCGTGCAACATACGGCGCAAAAAGTTCCAAAATACGCCCGGTGCCTGTACCCAAATCAAGGATGGATTGCGGCTTATGGCGCAGCCCCATCTCCAGCATGTCGCTCTCAACGGCCCCCTCCGGCACGTGCAACGACCGGATCTTGTTCCAGTCTTCCGCATTGCTAGCAAAATAGGTTGCGGCCCGTTGTGCCCGTCGTTCGCGCACAGCATTCAGCTTTGCGATGTCGGTGGCCAAATCGGGATCGTCATCACCAATTCCGCTCAAAGCGACATCAAGAAACGCCCGCGCAGGACCACGGTTAGCTGTGCGAAAATAGGCCCAAGCCCCCTCTTGATAACGCACGGCAAGACCCGCCTCGACCAGCAGTTTCAAGTGCCGCGAAAGCCTTGGCTGGCTTTGGTCGAGAATTTCCACCAACTCGCTGACCGTCAATTCCGCACGCTCCAGAAGCGCCAGCAAACGCATTCGCGTTGCCTCACCAGCTGCCCGCATCCAGGCAACCGTGTCGGAGAGTCCCGCCTCACCCGCTCTGGTGACACCACCGCTTTGGTGATTTTCCCGCATCGCAATATCAGCTTTCAACCCTTCGCCGAACCCATATATCCGTGATACACGAGCGCGGCGCGGCAACCAAATCGAGAAAAGGCGCAACCGCAAAAATCTATGGCGACCCGCAAACAACAAGCCCAACGTGAAGCCTTACGCACGCTCATTCCACTCGCTCCTATGGCAGATTTCGAGCCTGTCTACGAGGCAATGCGCGCACGCCACATGGTCAATCTCGATATCCGCGCTGCCGCTTGGCTGGCCACCGTTGCCCATATCCGCCACCGCCACACGGAATACGATCGCATGCGCGACGAGGGCTACGACCACGAATCAGCACGGCACTTCATACTGGAGGACATCAACGATGTGCTGGAAGACTGGGGAAGCCCCCGCAGGCTTGCGTTTGATGAGGATGACGAGGAACTCTAGAGTCTCCAGCCAGATCAATTGTTAAGCCCGGTATATCCATTGCGGTGGAATCCGGGCCTCGAAGCCCTCGCCCATTTTAATGGTGCCGGGCTTTTCAACCCATGCAACAAGGCCGCGCAATTGTTGGGCGACGCGAGAGAAATTATTCTCGATATCTTGGCGGCCTTCAAACTGCTGAGAGATTGAACGGCCAGACAAGCGACACGGGCCGTTGTCGCCGTCAATCTTGATTGTCACCCCACCTTCAAAAAACAAGAGCGTGCGCGGCGGCAGCATGGTGAAACAGTCGATTCCATCAAGCAGCAAATTGCCGCCAATCCATTCCGGGCGAACTTCCGGCACGTCCAAACGCCGCGCGATGGTGCGCAACTCATCGGGGGCCAACAGCGACAATTGCCGTTCGTTTCGAATAAGTGTGCCACGCGGATACCAAGGCTCTCGCCCGCCGGACTTACGCGTTGCACCCGCATGAAAGTCGCCCGGGATTCCTTCAAAAGTCAGGGGCAATTCGTCGACGGCTGCAGTGATGAAATCCTTACCCTGCGCCTTGAAAAGCCCTGCGACGGTGCCCTTGATTTTCTGCGCACTGTGAACGTCAAACTCCTCACGCTTGCTTGCAAATGGATCTTGCACATTCGTCTCCGTCAATTTCTGAAACCTGATCTTTATCGTGTTATTCCTGCATCATACTGCCAACAAGAGAAAGCAAATGTGCGTGTTCGCCGCATTGAAACCAAAGATATGCGGAACCAATTCTGACTCGATCATCACACCCCTCACGAGGAATCTTATGCGCCCCACCATGTTGAAAGCCACCACCGCTTTTGCGGCACTTGCCTTGTCTCTCACTGCCGTTCCCGCCAGCGCGGAGACATTCACTATCACCGGCACAAAAGGCACAAAGATTACCGCGCAAGCAGTTGCGGATTTCAGCGAGCCTTGGGCCATGACGTTTTTGCCCGATGGCACGATGCTGGTCACGGAAAAGACCGGCGAGCTTTTCCACGTCACCCCAGACGGTAAGAAATTTGAAGTCATGGGCGTGCCAAAGGTGGCCTATGGTGGCCAAGGCGGGTTTGGCGACATTGTTCTGCATCCCGATTTCGCCACCAACCAGATGATCTATATCAGCTATGCAGGCGGACGCGGAGCATCCAGCGGCGCGGAAGTCGATATGGCCAAACTGGAATTAAACACCAAGGGCGGCGGCAAGTTATCTGATATCAAACGGGTGTGGCAGCAGACGCCGAAGGTCACTGGCCGAGGTCATTACAGTCACCGCATCGCGTTTGGCCCGAAAGGCTCCCCCCACGAGGGCAAAATGTTCATCTCTTCCGGCGACCGCCAAAAGCTAACGCCGGCGCAAGACATGCGCTCGGCGTTGGGCAAACTCATCCGCCTCAACCTCGACGGCTCTGTGCCTGACGACAACCCATGGGCCGATGGCTCGCAGGGCGAATTGGCCAAAACATTCTGGTCAATAGGCCACCGCAACATGCTGGGGCTCACCTTCGCGCCAGATGGCACCTTGTGGAGCCATGAAATGGGCCCCCGCCACGGCGATGAACTTAACCTCATCGAAAGGGGCTCAAATTACGGCTGGCCGGAAGTTTCTAACGGCGATCATTATTCAGGCCGCTCGATCCCGGACCACGACACGCGCCCGGAATTCAACGCACCTGAGGCGTGGTGGAGCCGATCCATCGCCCCATCAGGCCTCATCATTTATTCCGGCGACACACTGCCCGGGTGGAAAGGCGATGCGCTCATCGGCGGCCTGCGGGGCCAGGCACTCGTTCATGTGGATATCAACGGCACCAGCGCCAGCGAGGCCGAACGGTTTGAGTGGGGCGAACGCATCCGCGAAGTAGAGCAAGGCCCGCAAGGCAATGTCTGGGTGCTGGAGGACAACGGCAGATTGGTTAAGCTGATGCCCGCCGGATAAACCGCTGAAACAGCTGGTCACAAACGCGAAAAGCCCTGCTTTGCCGCTAGGCATTGCAGGGCTTTTCTATGACCGAGCGGGGTCGTTGACGGTCATTCTTTATGGAAGGCTAGAACGGTCTGGAGATCAAACCCGCTGATTTTTCGCAGGGACCAATCGATCGCCATAACCCTCCAATATTCCCTCAGGCTTGTTACAGCCAGCATCGCTATGAAGACAGGAAGATGGTCCAGCGCCTAGCTGTCTATTTGAACAGGAGGAAACACCCCATAGCCCGTCCCCATACATTAGCCGTTCTCAACAGCACGTTTTTCTGACAAACTTCTGTTTGGCGACGGGAGAATACTGGATGAACAACGATTTTATTGACCTACTTTCGGGGATAGCCAATACGCCCCGAGATCCTTGGACTCCCATAACAACATATTTTGAAAAAATGGGGTTTCCAATTGTTGTCTGGGCGGGGATCAATACTGAAAGTCAGGCGCCCACCGGGTTGATGGCAAATTTTCACGACGAGTGGATCGAGCATTATTTTTCGCAAGAATATATGGACGCCGATCCTTGGTTTGGAAAGCTGGTTAAGGCTGAGAGAACCATCAACTACTCATTTGACCGCCGCCACGAAGTATTTCCAGAAGCGGGCGAGCAGACCTTCAAGATGTTGGGTGAATTGTGGGATATGGGCCTATGCACCTCCCATTTTCCAGACACATCGAAAGAAAATGGGATCGCGAGCGGGTTTAACCTCTGGAGCAATATCCAGGAACAGGAACTTTTGACTTCAATTGGCGAACGCCACGGGGAGTTTAAGGTCGCCTGCGCTTTGGCAAACAACGCCATTTTAAACGCGCCACTGCAAGGCATCGACGAAATGTATGGGGTGACGACTTATCCCATACGTGGCCTCGGCGCCACTTTAAGCACGCGGGAGTTGGAAGCGCTCAAACATCTCAGCGAAGGCTGTCGCAACGACCGGATCGCAGAGAAGATGGGCATTTCATTGCCCACCGTTCGTTTTCATTTTCAGAACATCCGCCTGAAGCTAAAAGCTCAGACCCGCGAGCAGGCCCTTGCCATCGCATTAACCAACGGAATCCTGAAGATCTAGACGCTCTAGCGCCCCAAAGGCTTGAAGTGAATCCGCTTTGGGGTCAGCGCGTTGTCGCCCAATCGAGCCACCTTATCCTTCTCATAATCTTCGAAGTTGCCCTCAAACCACTCAACATGACTATCACCCTCAAACGCCAGCATGTGTGTAGCCAGACGGTCGAGGAACATGCGGTCGTGCGAGATGATAACGGCGCAGCCGCCGAATTCTTCCAGCGCGTCTTCGAGCGCACTCAAAGTTTCGGTGTCGAGGTCGTTGGTCGGCTCATCGAGAAGCAGGACGTTCGCGCCACTCTTGAGCATTTTTGCAAGATGAACACGGTTGCGCTGACCGCCTGAAAGCGTGCCGACCTTCTGCTGCTGGTCACCCTTACGAAAGTTGAACGAACCAACATAAGCGCGGGAATTCACCTCGTGCTTGCCGAGTTTAATGACTTCGGCGCCTTCGGATATTTCTTCCCAAACGGTGGCATCTGCATTCAGGCTGTCACGGCTCTGGTCAACATAACCCAGCTTCACTGTGTCACCGATGCGGATCGTCCCGCTGTCCGGCTTTTCTTGTTCGGTGATCATACGGAACAAGGTCGATTTACCGGCACCGTTGGGGCCAATAATGCCGACAATGCCACCAGCAGGCAGTTTGAATGAAAGGTTTTCGATCAACTGGCGGTCACCGAAGCCTTTCGAGATATTGTCCGCCTCAATGACCACTTGGCCAAGACGCTCGGCAATCGGGATGACGATCTGCGTGTCGGTGGGTTTGCGCTGGTCGGCAGCTTCCACCAATTCCTGATATTTGTTGATGCGTGCCTTGGACTTCGCCTGGCGGGCCTTCGGGCTTTGCCCCATCCACTCCTGTTCACGCTGCAATTGGCGCATACGCGAATCCTGCTCGCGGCCCTCCTGGATCATCCGCTTTTTCTTCTTTTCCAGATAAGCGGAATAATTGCCCTCGTAAGGGATGCCCTGCCCGCGGTCGAGTTCGAGAATCCAGCCGGTCACGTTGTCGAGGAAGTAACGGTCGTGGGTCACGATCATTACGGCACCCTTGAAGTCACGCAGGTGCTTCTCGAGCCATGACACGGTTTCGGCATCGAGGTGGTTGGTCGGTTCGTCGAGCAGCAGCAGGTCCGGCTCGGACAGCAGCAGGCGGCAGAGCGCAACACGGCGGCGCTCACCACCGGATAGCGGCTCAACATCCGCATCACCAGGCGGGCAACGCAGCGCGTCCATTGCCATGTCAATTTTCGCGTCCAGATCCCACAGGCCTTCTGCGTCAATCTGGTCCTGAAGTTTAGCGCCCTCCTCCGCCGTCTCGTCGGAATAGTTCATCATCAACTCGTTATAGCGGTCGATGATCGCGGTCTTCTCTTTCACGCCTTCCATCACATTTTCGCGCACAGTCTTTGCGGGATCGAGATGCGGCTCTTGCTCCAAATAACCAATTTTGCAGCCGTCAGCAGCCCACGCTTCACCCTGCCATTCGGTGTCGATACCGGCCATAATTTTCAGAAGCGTGGATTTACCAGCGCCGTTCGGCCCAAGCACGCCGATTTTGGCATCAGGGTAAAAAGACAGATGCACATTATCAAGCACCTTCTTGCCGCCGGTATAGGTCTTGGTCAGGCCCTGCATGTGATAGATAAATTGACGTGCCATGGGGATCGTCTCCGCGATTGTGAGCGGCGGACAAAAAGTCTGCGCGAACGGGATTGAATGTGTTGCCAGCCATGTAACGGCTGGGCAGTGTGAAAACAAGATGGCGAGAGAAAGCAGAAGCAATATGAGCTGGAAGTCCCACACCCTGCCCCGCTCCGATGACGCGCAAGTGCAAATCTACAGCTTAGCGCCCGCTTCACCTCGCGCTATTGTCCACATCAACCATGGCATGGCCGAACATGCCGACCGCTACGAACAGTTCGCCGAGGCGTTGTCGGCAGCGGGCTATGCGGCAATCGCCCACGACCATCGCGGCCACGGCAACAGCTTTGCGCCGGACACACCCCAGGGCCACTATGGACCGGGCGGGTTTGCGACCGTTATTGAAGAGGTCCAAGTTGTCCAAGCCCACGCGCGGGAAACATGGCCCGGGCTGAAACTAATCTCTTTCGGTCACTCAATGGGGTCGATCATCGCCTTCAACAACGCGCTGCGGCACCCCACCACGATTGACGGGTTGGCCCTGTGGAATTCAGGCGTTGAGACAGGCGCCCTTGGCGCTGTCTTCAAGGCAATCCTCAAAACCGAACGGTTCTTCAAAGGATCCGATGTGCCCAGCCAAATGGCCCAAAAACTCACCTTTCAGGCGTGGAACAAAGCCTTCGTCCCCAACCGCACAGACTTCGACTGGCTGTCGCGCGACGAGATCGAGGTCGACAAATACATCGCCGATCCACTCTGCGGTTTCCCCGTCACAATCGGCTTGTGGCTGGAATTGCTGGACGCGATTTATTTCGCCGCCGACAACCAAAACCTCGCCAATCTGCCAAACACCCTGCCCGTCCATCTGCTCGCAGGGGATCAAGACCCCTGCTCACTCAAAGGCGAAGCCGTGCGCAACATTGAAACGCGGATGAGTCGAGCAGGATTGAACGATGTGACGTTCACCTTGCTCAAGGACACAAGGCACGAAAGTCTGAACGAATTGAACCGAGACGAGACGACAGCAGATTTTATTGCTTGGCTCGACAAACGCTTCGCCTGACACCCCGAAAGGAAATCCCATGAACTTCACCGGAAAATGCTACTGCGGCGAACTCACCTACAAAGCTGAAGGCGAGCCCGTAATGAAAGGCCAGTGCCATTGCCGCGAATGCCAATACATCTCTGGCGGCGGCCCAAACTATTTCCTCATCATGCCCACAGCAGGCTTTGAATACACCAAGGGCGAACCTTCCCAATTCACACGATCAGATATCGAAAACCCGCGCACCCGTGACTTCTGCAAAACCTGCGGAACCCACATCACGACCCGTCTGCCCGGTGGCAAAATGATCGTGGTCAAAGTTGGCACGATGGACGATCCGAGCGAATATGGCGGCCCGAAAGTCGCGATCTTCACCTGCGATATGCCCGACTTTCACACGATAGCCGAAGGCATCCCCACCTTCGACAAACGACCGAGTTAGGCTGCAGTTCTCGCCGCCCGCTTCTTCAACTGCCGTTCACGCAAGACCATATACGTGCCAGAACCGATGATCAGAGCAGCGCCCAAGAACACTGTCGTGCTCGGATTTTCACCGAACACGAACACGCCCAGCAGCAGCAGGAAGATGATGCGGCTGTAGCGGAACGGCGTCACAACTGACACTTCCGCCATGCGGATGGAAGCTATCAGAAGCAGATATCCGGCGGACCCGAGCGCGATCATAAACAGGATCGACAGCCAATCAGCGTTTGCAGGAAACAAGCTTTCGCCGCGCCATAACACCCAGCCGGTCGCAAACGGGATCGTGGCGATCATCGTATAGGTTGCCAGACAGGACGACGGCAGATCGGCTGGCGTCATGCGGGTGGAAAGATCGCGAAACGACAAAGCCAACATAGCGAGCACCGCCCACAAGACGGCGGGGTCAAACCCTTCGGAACCGGGCTGGATAACCAATACAACGCCCAAAAACCCCAAGCCAATCGACGTCCAGCGCCGCCAACTCACCTTCTCTCCCAAAAACAAGACCGCGCCCATGGCCACCAAAATCGGCGTTGCTTGCGTTATCGCGCCCACGATGGACAAATCCACCAGCGAGAGCGCTGACACCATAGCCACCGTGCCGACGATTTCTGACGCGTATCGTGCAATCATGATAGGCTTCAGCGCGCTTACATTGCGCATGCTGTCACCCTGAATGATGGCCATCGCGAGAAAGGTAACCAACCCGCCTGCTGTTAAGAAAAACAGCACCTGTGCCGCAGAAATGATCTGCGAGTTCATCTTCACCAGCGTATCGGCCAAGGCGAAACACGCCATCGACAAAACCATCAGCACAATGCCGCGCGCATTTGAGTTTTCAGATTGAGGCAAATTAGGCTCCGCACCGGACAACCGTGATGGTGCACCGCTTTCCCCTGCCTACGCCTGAAGCCGCAAATCATCAACCGGGGAAAATTTCCACCTTAGTCCGGCACCTCAACCACCGCATTGGGCGCAGGCTCATTGTCCTGAATGATCGTATTGTGCGGGCTCACGGTTTCGATCCGCCAAGGGAAACCGTTTTGAGCATCACGCCAATACGTGCCCTTCATCTTCATGCCCGAGGGGTAGAGTGCATAATCCATCGAAAAGCGGTCCACCGTCTTGCCATCCAAATCAACACCATAGGCGCATTCGATATTGGTGGCCTCCAGAGCTTGCTTCGCCAATCCATCGAGATAAGCCCGCTGCTGTTCCGGGGTGCTTTCGCTCATCAGCTTCCAGTTCTTACCGCCGTCGGACGTGGTGTAGAATTTCCCATCGTTGAACAGGCTCACCGGCACCCCCTGCTCGTTCATCGTCAGGCCGCGTTTGTCCGGCGTCGAAATCACCGTGTTTCGGGTCGTGTTGTTGCCCATCACCATCTGAACGTTTTGGCGCATAGCAACGGGGTGAAACACCTCCGTCATCGCCGCCCGAGCATCAGATTCGCACTTGGCTTGATCGGCGGACGCTGGTGTGGCGAACGCCATGAGGCCAACACCAAAACATATGGTCCTTGTCACTGCTTTCATCACAAGCTCCTTCATTCATTCATTTAGGCTGAAGCAGCCCCATGCGACGGGTCAAGTGACGAATCTCATAGCCCGTCTAGCCTTCCCCCAACCACCGCTCCAAAACAGCGTCAGTATCTTCCCCCAACATCGGCGGAGCCTTCTTGTATTCCACCTGCGTCTTCGAAAATTTCAGCGGGTTCGCAATGCCCGGAACCTTGCCCGCCACCGGATGATCCAGCTCAATCGCCATCCCCCGCGCTTGCACCTGAGGGTCAGCAAAAGTCTGATCCATCGTGTTGATCGGGCATGCTGGCACGTTGTTGGCGGGCAGTGCTTCCAGCCAATGGGCGGAAGGCTGTTTCACCGTCTCCGCGCTCAAGAATTCCACCATCGCCTCACGGTTTTGGTTGCGTGCAGGCATGGTGGAAAACCGTTCATCCTTCGCCACACCTTCTATGCCCAACACATTGCAAAGACTCACAAACTGGGTGTCGTTGCCAACCGCAATGATGAATGAACCATCACTTGAAGGAAACGGCTGATAAGGCGCGAGGTTGGGGTGATAGTCGCCTGTCAGCCCCGGCACATTTCCCGTCAACAAATAGTTGTATCCTTGATTGACCAAGCCGCTCACCTGAACATCCAGCAGCGCCAAATCGATGTGCTGCCCCTCGCCCGTCCTCTCGCGGTGATGCAAAGCGGCCAACACGCCGATCGTTCCCATCAACCCAGATTGAAGATCCGAAGTCGCCACGCCCACCCGCGTTGGGCCAGTCTCCGGCTGCCCCGTTATGCTCATCAAGCCTGACCGCGCTTGAATCAGATAGTCATATCCTGGTTGCGCTGCATCTGGTCCCGTTTGTCCGAAGCCTGTGATGGATAGATAAATCAAGCCCGGATTGGCCTTCGACAAGGTCGCGTAGTCCAACCCGTATTTCGCAAGCCCACCAACCTTGAAATTCTCCACCAGAATGTCGGCTCTCTCGGCCAACCGCGCAACGGTCGCCGCGCCTTCTGGCGTGGCAATATCCACGGCAACAGAATGCTTGCCGCGATTGGCCGACATATAATATCCACTCTCGCGCGTATCGTTGCCATTCATATCCTTCACCCAAGGTGGCCCCCATGTGCGGGTGTCGTCACCGCGTCCCGGTCGTTCAATCTTGACGACCTCGGCCCCGAGATCAGCCAAATGCTGCGTCATCGTTGGTCCTGCCAGAATGCGCGAAAGATCGAGAACTTTTTGGCCGGTCAGCGGTCCACTCATGGTCGATTCCTGTTGGGAAGGGTATTTTCCCATAATTGAACTTCCCCGCTTGGCGGTGCAAGGTGCAGCAGCCTTGAGGAGGGGAGTTTCTGGCAATGACCAAAGAGCACGACGCCGACAAATTGGCCCGCGCCTGTGCCGAGTCCATGTGGGCCAATGATAGCGCTTCCAAAGGTCTTGGCATGGCAATTGAAGAGGTGCGCCTCGGCTACGCTCGCCTATCCATGCCCATCCGCGCCGACATGACCAACGGCCAGAAAATCGCCCATGGCGGCTTCATCTTCACACTGGCTGACAGCGCCTTTGCCTTCGCCTGCAATGGTCGCAATCAATTCACGGTGGCCCAGCACTGCGCCGTTACCTTCCTCGCACCCGGCTTTGAGGGCGACGTCATGACCGCAACTGCCCAAGAGCGCCACTTCGCTGGCCGTTCCGGCATCTACGATGTGACGGTCACCAATCAAAAGAGCGAAACCATCGCCGAATTTCGCGGCCATTCACGCACGGTGAAGGGCCAGCATCTTCCAGACCCAGAGACACCCGATGCTTGATCTAACACCTGACAAATCCGCCTTAGACCCTATCGAAATCGCCTCGCGCGATGAAATCCAGTCTCTGCAATTGGCGCGGATGAAGTGGTCGCTCGCCCACGCTTACGAAAACGTGCCGCATTACAATCGCGCTTTTGATGAGAAGGGCGTTCATCCGTCCGACCTGAAGTCGCTTTCCGACCTCGCCAAATTTCCCTTCACCGTCAAAACCGACCTGCGCGACAACTACCCTTTCGGCATGTTCGCCGTGCCACGCGAGCAGGTGGTCCGCGTTCATGCATCATCAGGCACGACAGGCAAGCCGACCGTTGTGGGCTACACAAAAGACGACATTGAAACATGGGCAACCGTCATGGCCCGCTCCATCCGCGCATCCGGCGGGCGTCCGGGCGATGTGTGTCATGTTTCCTATGGCTACGGCCTGTTCACAGGCGGTCTGGGCGCCCATTACGGGGCCGAGAAACTGGGCTGCACCACCATTCCCGTCTCCGGCGGCATGACCGAACGCCAGGTTACGCTGATCGAGGATTTCGGCGCGTCAATCATCATGATCACGCCTTCCTACATGCTCTCCGTGCTGGACGAATACCGCGCCCAAGGCCTCGACCCGCGCAAATCGCCGCTCAAGGTCGGCATTTTTGGTGCGGAGCCGTGGACAAATGCGATGAGAGGCGAAATCGAGGAAGCCTTCGATATGCACGCTGTCGACATCTACGGCCTGTCGGAAGTCATGGGGCCGGGCGTTGCCAACGAATGTGTGGAGACAAAAGACGGTCTGCACATCTGGGAAGACCACTTTTACCCCGAAATCATCGACCCGGAAACTGGCGAAGTCCTCCCCGATGGCGAGATGGGCGAACTGGTGTTCACGTCGCTGACCAAACAAGCCTTTCCCATCATCCGCTACCGCACCCGCGACCTCACCCGCCTCCTGCCCGGAACGGCGCGCTCCATGCGCCGCATGGAAAAGGTCACGGGCCGCTCAGACGACATGATGATCGTGCGCGGCGTCAACGTCTTCCCCACCCAGATCGAAGAACAGTTGATGAAGGTGCCGGGCCTTGCTCCGCACTACCAGGTGGAACTCACGCGAGAAGGTCGCATGGACGTGATGACCATCATGACTGAAGCTGCCAAAGGCCACGAAGCGGAAGATGCGAAATCAGCTAACGCCAAGGCGCTTGCTGAATACGTTAAAGGCGTCATAGGCGTCACCGCCCACGTCAAAGTCGCAGAAACTGGCGGCGTGGAGCGCAGCCAAGGCAAGGCGCGCCGCGTCGTGGACAAACGAAATCTCTAGGAGACTGAAATGAAAATCATGCCCGTAGGCTCCCGCCCCTCCCGCCCTGGTCCTGAAGAAACCTTTACCGGCTCCGTCCGCGTTGATCCGCTCATCATGGCCGACGAGCCATCCCGCGTGCGGGCTCTATCCGTCACCTTCGAGCCCGGCGCCCGCACCGCATGGCACACCCACCCACTTGGCCAGACGCTCATCGTCACAGCAGGGATGGGGCTTGTGTGCAAACTGGGCGAAGAACCGCAGAAAATTCGCCCCGGCGATGTGGTGTGGTTTGAACCGGGCGAAAAGCATTGGCATGGCGCGGCACCCACCACAGGCATGACGCATATAGCGATCCAGGAAGCGCTTGATGGTTCCAACGTCGACTGGATGGAACATGTCGACGACAAAGACTATCCTGCCGCCTGAAGCCGCGCTCTGACACTTAAGCCAAGGGCGTCTGCGAAAGGAAAGCCCGATGGCCTTGTTGGACCCGCCTCCCTTCTTGCGCTCTTATGCAAACATGTTCCGCCGGATGCGGCTGGAGGAGAAAGCTCTAGCAGACGTAAATCCGCATCTGGCAGAAGCACTCGCGGAAGACAAACTGGAAGGCCAGCGCCTCGCAACCCGCGCCCGTACGATTGCACTCGGAATTATTTTCGTCGTCCTGCCGCTGCTCAACCCGCATCCAAGCGTCATCATCTATTTGGTCGCGATCCTGTTCTTCATCGCCCTCGGCTGGTTGCAATTGCGCTACGCTCGGGTCGGGCAATCGAACGCCGAACTGGCCTTGATCGTACTGGATCTTGTCTTGCTTACTGCAATTTTCACGCTTCCCAACCCGTGGCGAGCCGAACCTTTCCCGCTGCCTTACGCATTCAACTTCGATACATTCCAATATTTCCTGATCATTCTGGCGACCGGCACCCTTGCCTATTCTTGGAGAACCGTCTGGACCATCGGCACCTTCACCGCTGTCCTTTGGCTGGGTGCGACAGCGTTGGTAGCATTCTTCGGCTACCGCAGACCGGAAATGACAGAGGCCATCAACGCCGCACTACCGAATTTCCCCATCGTCGCGTCTGAACTTGATCCAAATTCAGTGCGCTGGCCGATGCGTATTCAGGAGGTCGTGGTTTTTACAATCGTCGCGGGCATTCTTGCTGCGAAGGGGTTCCGCTCGAACCGCTTGCTCATTCGCCAAGGCATCATAGCGGGCGAACGCGCAAACCTCTCGCGCTATTTCCCATCTAGTATGGTCGATACCCTTGCCTCCACCGACCACGACATCGGCGCGGTGCGCAGCCAACAGGTTGCCGTGTTGTTTGCCGACATTGTGGGTTTCACGAAGTTCGCTGAGACAGCAGCACCCACAGAGGTTATGAACCTCTTGCGAAGCTATCATCAACTGGTGGAACGGGCGATCTTCGACAATGGCGGGACGCTAGACAAATATCTAGGCGATGGCGTCATGGCTACTTTCGGCACGCCGAAAACCGGCGAGAAAGACGCGGAGAACGCCTTGAAGGCCGCCCGACAGATCATCGTACTCTCAAAGTCTTTCAGCGAAGCACGCGAGGCCGCCGGCCAATCACCCTTGAAAGTTAGCGTTGGCGTGCATTACGGCCCAGTCATTCTTGGTGATATCGGGCCAGAACGGCGGCTTGAATTTGCAGTTATCGGCGACACCGTGAACGTCGCTGCACGGATCGAAGCAGCTACCCGCGCGCTCGGTTGCTCTATGGCAGTGAGCCATGATCTCATGCAGCAGATTGAGGATGCTCAAACGCTTCAAAAAGACCTCGAGAGACAAAAAGGGGTTGAACTGCGCGGACGGGAAACCCCGATTGATCTCTGGCTGGGTAATTGAACGCAGAACATCGCGAGCAGTGTTTCAACAACGCAAAATCTTACCAGTTTTCAACCCCAATGAATTCTGGTATTTTGTGGTTATGGGAGTATTTCGGAAAATCGCCGCGGCTTCTGCCATCATTGTGTTTTGCACGCCAAGCAAAGCCTTTGCCGACGTCAAAGCGCCGGATGGGCGGGTGATTGAGTGTTATTGCACAGACCGCTATGGCCAGCGCCGCGAGCTTGGTGAAATCATCTGCATCACCGTCAGCGGGCGTTCCTATATGGCTAAGTGTGTGATGGCGCAGAACAATCCGTTTTGGCGCGATCAGAAGCGAGGATGCCTCTCCTCACAGCTTGAAGGGCCGAAAAAAGACGACCAAGCGTTCACGCCCTTTCCGCAACGATTGGCCTTAGACCGCACCAGCGCGAAAATTTGCAGCTAAACAGCCAAACCGCACCCTAGACGCCTGCCTCCATTCACGGCAAGGATGGTGCAATGTCTTTGGATACCGCATCAACCTCTCTTATCGCGCGCCTTCGCGGCAGCAGCGGCACGGTGCAAGGCATTTTGTGGATGATCGGCTCAACCCTTTCATTCGTCGCGGTCACAGGCATCATTCGTTATCTCGGCTCCGAACTGCCAGCAGCGCAATCCGCCTTTATTCGTTATGCGTTTGGCATTTTTCTGGTTCTGCCGGCGCTTATTCGCATTTTCCGCGATAGAATGCCGAAAGACCTGTTCGCAAAATTCGCGTTTCGTGGATTCGTCCACACATTCGGCGTGACACTATGGTTTTTCGCAATGGCCCGCATTCCAATAGCGGAAGTGACTGCCATCGGCTACGTGACGCCGATTTTCGTGACCATCGGTGCTGCCGTTTTCCTTGGTGAAAAGCTGCGTGCCCGTCGATTGTTCGGTGTCTTGATGGGGCTAACGGGCGCGCTCATCATTTTGCGTCCCGGCTTTCAGGAAATCTCCATCGGCCAGTTTGCGCAGCTTGCGGCAGGCCCACTGTTCGCCACGTCCTATCTGATGACCAAGAGCTTTACCGGCAAAACAGATAGCCAAACCATCGTCGCCATGCTCACGGTCTTTTGCACACTGTTTCTGTTCCCGCTGGCGTTGATTGACTGGCAGCCACCAAGCCAACACGAGTTGATTTGGCTGTTTATAACCGCGATTTGCGCAACAATCGGACACTATTGCATGACACGCGCCCTGCAAGCGGCCCCGGTATCGGTGACTCAACCCGTGACATTTCTTCAGCTTGTCTGGGCATCAACCTTGGGCATTGTGGTCTTCAACGAAGCGGTTGATCCGTTCGTCATCCTGGGCGGCATGGTCATTGTTGGCGCCGCAACGTTCATTTCACACCGCGAAGCCAAGGCTGCGCGTGCACCAATCACACCCAGTTCCGTCGAAACGAAATCTCATTAAAACAATGCGCTTATTCATCGCCTTTGCCATCACTCTGATCGCTTCACAAGCTGTCTTCGCCTTTGAATTGAAACCGTACAAAGACAAACTCTTTGCCTATCCCCCTGTGCTGGAGACGAGTGATGGTGGCGATTTTCTGCGCGTTGCTTACGACAAACAGCGCGACATCTACGACCGCGATAGTGTGCCGCTGCGAAGGGTAAAGGACCAATACATCACACCGGGTCTCAGCTTCTCTCGCCGGGTTCGGTCATATGATTCACCCAACGGCACGCAAAAATACTTCACAATCGGAAAGCGCAGAAACGCTCGCGTCACCGTCATTTACCTCTACGGCAAAGGCGGAAACCGCCGCCAGGGCGTGAACGACCGCACGTTCGGCGGTAATTTCAACCGCCTGCAAGTTCTGATGCGCGACAATGACGGTGTGCTCGTCACACCCGACTACACGGATTTCAAGAAACGCGGCACAGCCGATATCGCAAGCCTCATCAACGAATACCGCAGACGGTCGCCCAAGACATTCCTCATCGTTGCCTGCGGCTCGATGGGCGGCGGCGTGTGCTGGAGGTTAGCAAACAGCCCTGCGACCTCAAACAAGATCGACGGCATGTTCCTGCTTGGTTCCCATTGGAGCAACGACTTCCTCGACAGCCTGGTCGTGCGCGAGCGCGGCAAGGAAATCCCGTTGTACTTTGGACACGGTTCGCTCGATACCGTTTTCCAACCGCGCACGCAGCTAGACTTCTTCCGCAGGATAAAAAGCATAAACCCCGGCTATCCCGCCCGTTTCGTGATGTTCGAGACCGGAAAGCACGGCACGCCCATCCGAATGGTAGACTGGCGGCGCGAGATCAATTGGATGTTGTCAGCCAAATGACAAATCCGCACAGGTTACCAAACCGGCTTTGACTTTGAGCCGTATATGTCTCAAACGAACGGCTCTATAGCGCGAAGAAAAGTCTTCATGACACGATTGAATATTGCAGTAGTTGGCTCAGGAATTTCGGGCCTGTCAGCCGCTTGGCTGTTGAGCAAAAAACACCAGGTCACCCTGTTCGAAGCGGACGAACGCATCGGCGGTCATTCCAACACCGTAACGATAGATGTCGATGGCAAGCGCGTTGACGTTGATACCGGCTTCATCTGCTACAACGAGGCCACGTACCCCAATCTGATTGCGTTGTTCGATCACCTCGGCGTACGCTCTCACGATACGTCGATGAGTTTTTCAGCCTCAATGGGCGGTGGCTCATACGAATATTCCGGCGGCACATGGCTTGGCCTCGGCGCGCAGCCGCTCAACATGCTGCGCCCGAGCCATTGGCGCATGATGCGCGATATTGTGCGCTTTTTCCGCGAAGCAGGGCTGAATATTGAGGCGATTGGCGAAGACGAGACAATCGGCGCATGGCTTGAACGTCACAATTACGGCGACGAATTCCGCCACCGCCATCTTATCCCGATGGCGGCGGCAATCTGGTCCAGCTCGACCGGCGATATGATGGCCTATCCCGCCCGAGCGTTCCTGCGCTTCTTTCAAAACCACGGCCTCATCCAGCTCAACCAACGCCCTAAATGGCGCTCGGTTCTGGGCGGCTCAAAGGTCTACGTCGAGCGCTTGATTGAAACGGGCAATTTCGAAACCGTCATCAACCATCCGGTCACCCGTATTGTGCGTGACACCGACGGCGTGACCCTGTTCGGACGAGACGGAATGCCGAAACGCTTTGACCACGTTGTAATCGCTTCGCACGCAGATCAGGCGCTCGCAATGCTAGACCAGCCAGATGCGGAAGAAGCCGAACTGCTGGGTGCGTTCAGCTATTCCAAAAACCATGCCGTCCTACACCGCGACCCGCGCTACATGCCCAAACGCAAGCTGGCTTGGGCGTCTTGGAACTACATCGATTGGGGAACTTCACCGCTTCAGGCCAACCACCGTGCCACGCAGGATGATCTGTGCCTGACATACTGGATGAATTCCTTGCAGAACTTGGCGACCGACGAGGATATTTTCGTCACGCTCAATCCTCCGGCAGACGCCGCAATCGAAAACGCTGCCGCCTCTTTCAACTACACGCATCCCATTTTTGACACTTCAGCCCTCGCTGCCCAGTCGAAACTCTGGTCGCTGCAAGGCAACCGCAACACATGGTATTGCGGCGCTCATTTCGGCGCTGGCTTCCACGAAGACGGCCTGCAATCCGGCCTCGCGGTCGCGGAGCAATTGGGCCAGGTGCGCCGCCCTTGGAATGTCGCAAACGAAAGCTACAGAATAACACTCGGCGACGCGCAGGCCGCAAGCTGGCAGGCGGCGGCAATCGCAGCCGAATAGTCCTCGGACTCAGCGAAAGACGTCCATGACCAAACGGACACCCAAGCCAAAGCTCTACCGCGGCGAAGTCGTGCACAAACGGCTGCGCCCGACGGAGCACAAGCTCTCATACTCCGTGTTTTCACTGCTCGTGGACGTTGACCGCCTTGAGGCACTTGCCAAGACAACGCGCCTCTTTTCCCTAAACCGCTTCAACCTGTTCAGCCTGAAAGAGCGTCAGCACGGCGCACGCGACGGCAGCGCGGTGAAAGACTTCGCCTGGGGCGTGGTGGAGAAAATGGGCTTTGGCGGGCGCGTAACAAACATTCAGATGCTTTTCTATCCGCGCATTCTGGGTTTCGCCTTCAACCCGCTCACGGTCTATTTCTGCTGCGACGAAGACGGCGCACCCGTGCTGATGATCTACGAAGTGCGCAACACATTCGGCGAAGATCTCACCTACGTCCTGCCAGCGGGCGAGGCCCACGGCATCGCTTACGCCCACGCAACCGCGAAGCAATTCTACGTCTCACCTTTCAACAATGTCGAAGGCGAATACACTTTCCACGTCACCCGACCTGACGATGCTGTAACCGTTGGCGTTGCCCTACGCACACAAGGCAAACCACTGCTGCGGACCCACTTCAAAGGCAACGCAGAACCGCTTACAGACACGGCATTATTGCGTGCCTTCTTCGCCTACCCGCTGATGACGCTGAAAATCGTCGCGGGCATTCACTGGGAAGCGCTGAAACTGTGGCGCAAGGGCATGAGCCTGCAAACCCGCCCACCAGCGCCGGAACCGCGCGTGATTTACGGCAGCGAAAAAGCCTAGCCCACCATCTTGCGCGTGATCCAGAAGTAGAGCGGATACGGCAGAATGTTCATGAACTTCAAAATCCATTTCAGTTGCCAGGGGAAGACAACCTCGAATTTCTCCCGCTCCAACCCGCTCACCATCGCTTCCGCCGCATCGTCCGGCTCCATGATGAACGGCATGGGAAAATCGTTTTTGTTCGTCATCGGTGTTTTCACGAAGCCCGGATTGATGAGCGACAGCGTCAGCCCCTTGCGTTCAAGCTCCGGCCGCACGCTTTCCGCCAGATGAATGAGAGCCGCTTTCGTCGAACCATAAGCGGCTGAATTCGGCAAGCCACCGTAGCCGGCCACCGATGACACCCAAGAAATATGTCCACTGCCCCGTTCAATCATCCGGTCCAAGACGGCATCAAGCGCGTAAACAACCCCCATCAGGTTCACATCCACGGTCTTTGCGAAATTCTCAACCTTCATTTTTGTGATGGGAGACGGGAACCACGCTCCCGCGCAAAAGATTGTCAGATCAATCGGCCCGTGCGTCTCTTCGGCCTGCGCCACGATTTCCTTCAGCCGCTCCGGGTCCGTCACATCGCCGGGATAGGAGGTTACATTGCCGAAGTCAGCTGCAATTGCGGCCAGCTTGTCTTCTGATCGGGCGGTGATGGAAACATGGCAACCCTTCTTGGCCAGTATCCGCGCCACGCCTTCGCCAAGACCGGAACTCGCTCCGGTAATCCAAACATGCTTCCATTTCGGCTCGGCCATCATCTTTTCCTCAAATGAATTGTTCGCAAATACTACGACCACAAGGGAACAAAGGTTCCACAGTCCACGTTTCGCAAAACTTGTCACACGCAAATAAGGCGTTAGACAGAACGTCTGCTCCGCGCAATGCGGCGTTCGGCACTAAGCTGAGCGAAAACGACTGAGGGACTTCGACATATGGAACTTTTCACACCCGAAAACCTATTCACTTTGCTTATGCTCGTCATGCTGCAAGCAGTGCTGGGTTTCGACAACCTGCTCTACATTTCCATTGAGTCCAAACGCGTCGCGCCCGAGCACCAAAAGCGCGTGCGCCAGATCGGCATCTTGATGGCAATCGCGCTGCGCATCGTGCTGCTGTTCGTCATCGTGCAGGCGATATCCTATTTCCAGTCAACGCTCTTCACCCTGCCCTATACCGGCATTCTGGAGGGCGATGTCACGGGCCATTCGCTCATCGTTCTCTTCGGCGGCGCGTTCATCATCTACACCGCAATGAAAGAAATCGCTCATATGCTGGCGGTTCATGATCCAGACGTTCACGCCGAACGTGGCATGCGTTCGCCCATGACGGCGATCACATGGATCGTTGTTATGAATTTGGTTTTTTCCTTCGATTCGATTTTATCAGCTTTAGCGCTGACAAAGGTCTTTATCGTCATGGCGACGGCCATCGTGATATCCGGCTTGATGATGCTGCTGCTGGCAGACCGCGTGTCGGAGTTTCTGGAGAAAAACCGGATGTACGAAGTGCTTGGCCTCTTCGTCCTGTTCATCGTCGGCATCATGCTGGTGTCCGAAGGCGGGCACCTCGCGCACATCAAACTCTACGGCTATCCCGTTGAACAAATGGCCAAAAGCACGTTCTACTTCGTGCTGGTGATCATGGTTCTGGTCGATGTTGTGCAGGGACGCTATCAGCGCAAACTGATGGCCCAGCGCAAACGCGAGATCGATGAGCCAACAATCACCACAGCAGCAATCAAAGCAAAAACAATGGATTAGACGAAAGCGCGGATTCTTTCTATCAATCCGCCATCCACCGCAATCTCGCCAGCAGTTTTCGCCCTTGCTCCCACACGACGCGAACCCGGCAGCCGTGCGCCATCCTGATCTGTGATCGCAGCAGCAAGCGCAGACACGCGCTCGCCAAAGCCGCCGCCGGAAAGCGCGTCCGGTTCCACCGCGATGAAACACTGACCAGTATTGGGCGGACCGCCCACCGTTCCAGAAAACGGGCTAGCGTCTTTGCCAAGGACCGCACCGGATAAACAGGCGGCAAAAATCTCCACCATTAATCCAGCACCAAATCCTTTCGCGCCCCCCGAAGGCACCATTGAGCCCTTTAGCGCCTCTGCCGCATCAAGCGTTTCAT
This sequence comes from Pseudahrensia aquimaris, assembly GCF_042676045.1. Taxonomy (NCBI): domain Bacteria; kingdom Pseudomonadati; phylum Pseudomonadota; class Alphaproteobacteria; order Hyphomicrobiales; family Ahrensiaceae; genus Pseudahrensia; species Pseudahrensia aquimaris. The sequence goes on from NZ_JBHTJV010000005.1 coordinate 95,690, forward strand.
TGCCCTCCGCATCCAGCGCCCAGCCCGGCTCAATAGCTTCGCCCTCGCGGTTGCGCAGCATGATCTCGCTTTTGGCAATGGCACTGGCCGATTGGTCAATCACAAACACAGGGCCATCGCCACCAGGCACCCCCAGCGCAAACGGGTTAGTGCCAATCACAGGCTTTGAACCACCGATGGGGGCAATTGAAGCAGGCGCATTGGTGAAGCACAGACCCAGCAATCCAGCTTCCGCGATCCGCTCTGCATGATGCCCGAGCACCCCGCAATTATATGAGTTGAACACCGTCATAACGCCGATTCCATTATCCCGTGCCGCGCCTGCAAAAGCGTCAAAGCCGGCATCAATCGCCGGATGGGCAAATCCAGAACCGGCATCGACACGAACCGCGCCAGGCTTTGGTTGTTCCACGAGAGGGGTAGCGTTCCCATTCACTTTCCCGCACTGAACATGCTCCGCATAAATTGGCACGTACATCAGCCCATGGGAGCGCACACCATCGCGCTCGGCCATGCGTGTAGATCGTGCCACGGAAGCGGCAGCTGTCTCGCTCGCGCCTGCGCCGATCAGGCAATCCCGTGCCAGCGTTTCTATCCCGTCCAAAGTCATCATCATGTATGGCATCAATGCGCCCCGCGTTTGTGTGTGTCGATCAGCGCAAACCCTTGCGCCCCTTTCGACCAATTGCAATTGTTGCGACTGAAAACAATTGCGGAGAATTCATCTATGTCCAAAATCGCACTCGTCACCGGCGCGGGCTCCGGCATAGGTCGCGCTACCGCTTTGGCCCTGTCGAAAGCTGGTTTCATCGTCGTCGGCTGTGGCCGCAAGGCAGAGCCGCTCAACGAAACGAAGGACATGGCCGAAGGCAAATTCGTGGCAATAACCTGTGATGTGACCAAAGAAAGCTCCGTCGCCGCAATGTTCGATCAGATCGCCAACACTCAAAAACGCCTCGATGTCGTTTTCAACAATGCCGGCAACAACATCCCTTCCACAAATTTCGGCGATCTCACCTTGGAAGGCTGGAAGCACGTCATCGACGTAAATCTCAACGGCGCGTTCCTCATCGCCAACGGAGCCTACAAGATGATGCGCGATCAAGACCCACAAGGCGGCCGCATCATCAACAACGGCTCGATTTCCGCAACGATGCCCCGCCCCGGCTCCGCCCCCTACACATCGTCCAAACACGCAATTTCCGGCCTCACCCGCTCCATCGCGCTTGATGGCCGTGTCCACAACATCGCCTGTGGTCAGATCGATATCGGCAACGCAGCATCCGACATGACCGACGCCATGCTCAAAGGCGTACCCCAAGCCGATGGCTCCATGAAGCCGGAGCCCGTGATGGATGTGCAGCATGTGGCAGATGCAGTGGTCCACATGGCCAGCCTTCCGTTGGAAGCGAACGTGCTGTTCATGAACGTCATGGCGACAAAAATGCCTTATGTCGGCCGCGGTTAGTGTGCGACGAAAGTTCACGACACAATGTGGCAGGCCCGTTTGACCTGCCACACAATCCACGACTAGGTTGTGTGCCAACGTGTGCTGCATCAGCGGCAGGGAGACACGTTTGGAAAACAACAAGCGAATCCTTGGGAGGATCACCAATATGAAACGCACTTTGCTCGCGGCTTTTGCCAGCGTCGCTTTCCTGACCACGTCCGGCGTGGCGCAGGAAAAACTGGAAATGACATCATCCTTCGGCAAAAACCTGCCGATCCTCGGCACTGCCGGTGTCGACTTTACCAAAAAGATCAACTCGATTTCCGACGAAGTTGAGTTCGAACATTTCGACCCGGGTAAACTCGTTCCAACGCTTGAAGCGCTTGATGCGGTCTCTAACGGCTCGGTCGATTCCGCGTTTGCAACGTCCGGCTATTGGCAGGGCAAGATCAACTCCGCATCGCTTTTCGCCGCCGTGCCTTTCGGCCCGGAAGCTGGCGAGTTCCTCGGCTGGATTCTCTACGATGATGGCGCAAAGCTCTGGCAGGAAATGTACGACCAAGCTGGCTACAACGTGGTTGCAACACCCTGCGGCGTGATCGCGCCGGAAACTTCCGGTTGGTTCAAAAAAGAAATCAACACGCTGGACGACCTTAAAGGTCTGAACATGCGCTTCTTCGGCCTTGGCGCGAAAGTGATGGAACGCCTCGGCGTTTCCACCTCGCTTTTGGGTGCATCAGACATCTTCCCGGCTCTGGAACGCGGCGCAATTGACGCGACTGAATTCTCCATGCCGCGTATTGATGCCCGCCTGGGCTTTCACAAAATTGCCAAGTTCAACTACTTCCCCGGCTGGCACCAGCCATCCACGATGTTTGAACTGCTCGTCAACAAAGACGTGTGGGAAGGCTTGTCGGAGCGCGCACAGGAACAGATCCGCGTTGCATGCCTCGCCAACATCACGACCAACTATGCGGAAGGGGAAGCCACAAACTACGCCGCTATGGTCGAGAACCAAGAGAAAAACGGCGTGACCATCAAACAGTGGTCGCCTGAAATTCTGGCGGCCTTTGAAGAAAACTGGAACGCGGTGGCGGCTGAACTGGCTGCGGAAGACCCATTCTTCAAGAAGGTCTGGGACGATCTGCAGGAATACCGTGCAGGCTACAAAGTCTGGTCCGGCAGCATCTATCTGCCACGCAAGTAAGCAGCATTTAGCTTGAGACACTTGGTGGCCCCTCCACGGGGCCACCATTACTGGTGCGGCTCTACGCACCAAATTATGCGCGTTGTAATGATGCGCAGATCGGGGAGGACAGGCCATGCCGGGCAACGAGATCAAAACCGTCGAAGACGTCATCGCGATCACCGATCCCGGTGAGGTAAATCGCGACGAACACCTTTGGGGCGACCGCCTGATGGTTAATCTCGCCAATGTCGGCGCATGGATCTTCCCGCTTTTGATTGTCGCTATCGTAACGCAGGTCGTTATCCGAAAAATGGGCAACAACCAGGCTTGGCTCGATGATGCGCAGTGGTGGATGTACGGCGTCGCCATGCTGATTGGCTTCGGCTACGCAATCACAACCAACAGCCATGTTCGGGTGGATATTTTCCACCAAAATTACAGCGAAGAACGCAAGTCAAAGATTGAAGTTTTCGCACTTGGTTGGTTGCTGTTGCCCTTCCTCATCCTGATGACGGACATCCTCATCCACTATGCCGGCGCGTCCATTACCGCCCGCGAAGGGTCCGACAGTGCCAACGGGCTTCACATGCTCTATCTGCTGAAAGCCTCGCTGCCGATCCTGTTTACGTGTGCCATCATCGCCAGCATAGCCGCTATGCTCCGCTTCCTAGCCCGCATTGGCAAACTTAGCCTGTTCTCGGTCGTCCTTGGTTCGTTACCCGCCCTGTCATTCGGGCTTGAGCGTGTCGTCTATTACTTCTTGTGGTGGGTCGTGCGTCTAACCAATCCGGACATTGCCGACAGACGCATTAGCCGTGAACCACTTCTCGCGCATACGACCGAAATCGCCTTCGGGCTCACTCTTCTACTGCTTGCGATCGGATATTTCCGCCTGCGAAGCGCCAGCTCGGAGACCGCGTAAATGGAAATCCTCTCGCTGTTTGGCGCTCTGCTGGACTTGAACCAGTGGATGGTGCTGGCAATGTTCGGCATCTTCATCATCATGCTGTTTCGCGGCATCCCCGTTGCTTACGCCCTGGTTGGCGTTAGCCTCGTCTTCATCATTCTGGGCGAGTGGGTGCTGGACCCGAACCGGCGGATAATCTCCGAATACATCAAGTTTGACGGCACGGGCATCAACTACCGCCGACTCAACGCCAACGGCGGTCGATTCTTCGGTGGTATCATCAAGAACCCCGTTCTTGTCGCCCTGCCCATGTTCATCTTCATGGGGCTGATGCTAGATCAATCCGGCGTTGCGCAGCGCATGATGCGCTCCATGCAGGTGCTGTTTGGCGCATTGAGAGGCGGTTTGGCGCTTACCGTCATGTTGATCGGCATAATTCTGGCCGCTTCAACCGGCGTCATCGGCGCTTCTGTCGTGCTGCTCGGCGTCATGGGCATTCCAGCCATGATGCAGCAGAACTATTCCAAGTCGATGGCCACCGGCACAATTGCCGCTTCCGGCACGCTCGGCATCCTTATTCCGCCTTCGATCATGCTGGTCATCATGTCAGACCAACTCGCGGTGTCGCTTGGCGATCTGTTCATGGGCGCGCTGTTCCCGGGCCTCATTCTTGGCTCACTCTACATTGTTTTCATCATTGTCTACGGGCTGATAAATCCCAAAGCCATGCCGTTGCCTAGCGACCGTGAGCCGGTGTCTATGGCCATCGTTTTGGAAGTCTGCCTATCGGTCATTCCACCTATGGCGCTGATCCTGCTTGTTCTCGGCTCCATCTTCTTCGGCCTCGCAACGCCGACGGAAGCCTCCGGTCTCGGCGCTATGGGCGCAACCGTGCTGGCTCTACTGAACAAGCGCCTCAACATGAAAGTGCTTACGGATGTCAGCCGCCAAACGCTGAACACCGCTGGTTATATCGTGGGCATTTTTATCGCAGCCAACTTTTTTGCCTTTATACTGCGCCGTTACGGCGGCGATGAGATCATCGAGAACATGGTGCTCGGTTCATTCTCCGATCCCTACATGGTGGTGCTGTTCATCCTGTTCATCATCTTCCTTCTCGGCTTCCTGCTGGACTGGATTGAGATCACCCTCATCATCATGCCGCTTATGCTGCCAGTCGTGCTGAGCCTCAACATCCCGGTGGAAGGGTATGGCATCGTCGACAATCCATCCGTTGTCTGGTTCGCAATTCTTGTGGCGGTAACTCTACAGACCTCGTTCCTGACGCCACCGGTAGGCTTTGCATTGTTCTATCTCAAAGGTGTCTGCCCACCAGAAATTACGCTCGGCCACATATACAAGGGCATCATTCCATTTGTGCTGGTCCAGCTGTTTGGCCTGTTCATTGTCTTCGAGTTCCCCGAACTAACCACATGGCTGCCGGCCAAGGCTTACGGAAACTGACGGCGCACTGCTAAGGAAAGTCCCAGGCATGACAGACAGTGTGAACAGAGTTTTCGAGTTCACCACCCGAGTGCCAGACACAATCCCTAAGGACGTTCTACGCTTCGCGTCGATCTTGCTCGTTGACACCATCGCCGTGGCCGCTGCGGCAACTGGCATGGAAGCAGGCCGAATTGCCCGCGATATTGCGGTAGAGCAATTCTCAGCACCGCACGACAAAGCCGTGCCAATCATGTTCGACGGACGAATGGCCAGCCCGGTCGGTGCTGCCTTTGCCGCTGCAAGCCAGATCGACAATCTCGACGCCCATGACGGCTACAACCCAACTCTTGGCCACATTGGCTGCGCCGTTGTGCCGGCACTGTTTGCGTGGGCGGCAAAACTGCCAAACCTTTCGGGCCGCGAAGCGCTTACCGCTTTCGTGGTCGGATACGAGGTCGCCACACGCGCCGCCATCGCCTTGCACGCAACTGTATCCGACTATCACACATCCGGCGCTTGGAACGGCCTTGGCGTTGCCGCTATGGGCGTGCGGCTTCACGGCGCATCGCAAGACGTTCTGCGTCAGTCGCTCGGCATTGCCGAATATCATGGCCCCCGCAGCCAGATGATGCGCGAAATTGCAAACCCCACAATGTTGCACGACGGCTCTGGCATGGGCGCGATGACGGGCATGATGGCCTATGAAATGGCCGCGAAGGGCTTCACCGGCGCACCAGCAATTACCCTGGAAAGCGAAGGTGCCCGCACCTATTGGGATGACCTCGGAACCAAATGGACAGTGCCTCTCAACTACATCAAGCCCTACCCGATCTGCCGCTGGGCGCATGGTGCCATCGACGCTGTGCGGCGCCTCAAGCTGGACCATGCAATAAACGCCGCCAACGTTGCCAGCATGGCCGTGCGTACGTTCGACAAATCCGCGAAATTGTTCCCCGGCATGCCGGATACAACATCAAAGGCCCAATACAGCCTGGCTTTTGCGCTTGCCACAATCCTTCGTCATGGCCGCATCGGCGTGGAGCACATTTCCGGCACAGCGCTTACTGATCCAGCAACCGAAGCGCTCCTCAGTTGCATCACAATCGTAGAAGAGCCACGCCACACCGCCCGCTTCCCAGCCGGACGATGGGCAGATGTCACCATCACGTTAAACGACGGAACTGTTCTGGAATCCGGCGATACGAACCCACGCGGCGGCCCGGAAGCGCCAATGAGCGTGGCCGAAATCCGCGAGAAGTTTGACCAGTTCGCAAGCGCGTCGCTGTCTACCAAGCGCGCAAACGCGATCTGGGAAACGGGACTGTCACTCACCAACGACGAGGTCAAATTCTCGGATTTATCGTGCCATGTATTGCAGGCAGTCGACACGGACGCTTAACTGCACCAAGCCAAACCCGCACAGCATAGGCCTCATGAGCACCACCCAATTCGACACCACGCCCAGCCGTTCCGCCTACGACGTGATCATCGTTGGTGGCGCGATTATGGGGTCATCGACAGCATGGTTCCTCACCAACAATCCAGACTTCGACGGCACGGTGCTCGTGGTCGAGCGCGATCCGACCTACGAATTTTGCTCCACCGCCCACACAAATTCCTGCATGCGCCAGCAATTCTCGAACGAATTAAACGTGCGTATTTCTCAATTCGCCGCCAACTTTGTGAAGAATCTTCGCGAGTATATGGGCAACGATGAGCGCGTGCCGCAGCTTTCCATCCGGTCCTTTGGCTACATGTATCTGGCAGACAACGAGGCTTTCGCCTCCGTGCTGCGCGAGAACCTCGCAGTACAAAAAGCCGCCGGTGCAGCAACACAATTGATGACGCCGGATCAAATCGCCGCCGCTTACCCTTTTTACAACGTTTACGATATCGTCCTCGGCTCCATCAATCTGGTTGACGAAGGCTATTGGGATGGCAGCGCTGTTTTCGATTGGTGGCGGCGGCAGGCACAAGAACACGGTGCGGAATACATCGCCAACGAAGTCACTGCCATGACCAGAAATGCAAACGGCACCCGCATCGATAGCGTCACACTAGCATCCGGCGAAACCATCACTTGCGGCCAAGTTGTCAACGCTTCCGGCCCCCGCGCAGCGCGAACCTCTGCCATGGCAGGCATCGACATTCCGGTGGAGCCGCGCAAACGCTATTCGTGGGTTTTCAAAGCCGACACACCTCTCGACCGCGATCTGCCACTCACCATCGACCCATCCGGTGTCCATGTGCGCGAAAACGGCGGCGGCACCTATCAGTGCGGCGGGCACTCAGACATTGACCCCGCCGTCGCCTATGACGATTTCGCTATGGATCAGGACATTTGGGAAAACCATGTCTGGCCCATCCTCGCCACCCGCATCCCCCAATTCGAAGCGATCAAGGTGACGAATGAGTGGGCCGGGCATTATTCGATGAATGTTTTTGACCACAACGCGATCATGGGCCCGCACACGCAGGTGGAGAATTTCCTTTTTCTCAACGGCTTTTCCGGCCACGGCCTCCAGCAATCGCCCGCGATGGGCCGCGGCACGGCGGAGTGGCTCACCTATGGCGAATACCGCAGCCTCGACATGACGCCCTTCAACTATGAACGCATTGAACGCGGCGAACCGTTGATCGAGAAAGCGGTTATCTAAGCTCTGCTGAAGCTGAAAGCCGAGCCGCCTTGCGAGTGGAATAGACAAAGGCCGCGATGAACAAGGCTGTCATCACCAACACAATGGTCGGTGCAGGTGCACTGTCGATGAAGAAGCTGGCATAGACCCCGGCGAAGGTCGAAAACAGCGATGCCGCAGCCGCAACCATCATCATCGTTTCAAACCGCTTCGTCAGCAAAAACGCAATTGCTCCCGGCGCGATCAGCAGCGCGATGGTGAGAATAATTCCCACAGCCTTCAGCGCCGAGACGATGGTGAGCGATAAGATGATCAACAGCGCATAGTGGATTGCCCGCACCGGCAGTCCAGCGACCTTCGCCTGCACCTCGTCAAACGAATGCAACATCAAATCGCGCCACCGAAGCGCGATGGCGACGACCACAATCGCTGCAATCACACCGGTCGTGATCAAATCAGCACGCCCCACGCCCAGCATGTTGCCAAATAGAATGTGGTCCAGATGAACATCCGACTCGATTTTTGTGTAGAGCACGATGCCAAACCCGAACATGCCGGAGAAGACGACACCCATAATCGTGTCGCGCTTCACGCGGCTGTTCTCCTGCAAAAAGCCGGTCGCCAAGGCGCAAAACATGCCCGCGAAGAATGCCCCCACGATAAACGGAATTCCGACGATATAGGCAATCACCACACCGGGAAGCACCGCATGGGCAACCGCGTCGCCCATCAGCGACCAGCCTTTCAACACCAGAAAGCATGACAGCAGCGCTGCCGGCACAGCGATCATGGCAACGATCAAGAACGCGTCCACCATGAAAGGAAAGCGAAAGGGCATCAGCGGATCATCAAAAAAACTCACGCCACGCCCTTCCCGCGCGCCAGCGCTACAGCAGCGCGGCGGCGCGATGCGATCATTCCGTATTTCGGAGCGAAAAAGAACGCAGTCAGAAACAGCAGCGTTTGCAGACACACGATGATGCCGCCCGTCGCGCCATCAAGAAAGAAGCTTGCATAGGCTCCGACAAAACTCGTTGTCGCGCCAATCGCGACACTGATGATGATGAGATGGCCGAACCGGTCGGAAAGCAGATAGGCCGTCGCTCCCGGCGTCACCACCATCGCGATCACCAAGAACGCGCCCACCGTCTGCAAGGCCGCAACCGTCGAGGCGGCGAGAATGGCAAAAAACACAACTCGCAGAATGTCCGGCCGAAGGCCGATGGAGCGGGCATGGTTCTCGTCAAAAAACGAGACCATGAAATCGCGCCATTTCAACAGCAATACCGCGAGAGACACGGTGGAAATGATGACCAATTGCAGCGTGTCTTCCGGCGTAATGGACAGAATGTTGCCGAGCGTAATCGTTTGAATATCCACTGAGGTCGGCGACAGCGACACCATGAACAGTCCAAGTCCAAAGAACGACGTGAAGATCAGCCCGATGATCGCATCTTCCTTCAGCCCGGTGCGCTGGTTCAAGAACAACATCGCACCAGCCGCCAGCCCACCAGAAAGAAACGCTCCAAGCGCAAATGGCAGCCCGAGCATGTAAGCTCCCGCCACGCCTGGCACGATTGAATGGCTCAACGCATCGCCGATCAGCGACCAGCCCTTGAGCATCAAAAACACCGAGAGGAATGCGCAAACAGCGCCCACCAAAGCGCTCACCCACATAGCGTTGACCATGTAGGAATAGCCAAAAGGTGCAAGGAAAGCCTCCATCAGTGGCCCTTATCGGCTTTGTCGTCATAAACGACGAACGGCCGCTCATCATCGGTGATAACGGTAACTTGCCGCGTGTCTTCGTCGTCATGCAGCTCATCGCCACCCAATACGAAGTGCCGCAGTACGCCGCCAAATGCGTGTTCGAGGTTGGTTTGCGTGAACACGCTTTCTGTCGGGCCATAGGCAAGAACAGTGCCCTTGATCAAAATTGTTCGGTCGCAAAATTCCGGCACGCTGCCCAGGTTGTGCGTGGAGACAAGCATTACCCGCCCCTCGTCGCGCAATTCGCGAAGCAGGCCAATGATCGCATCTTCGGTTTTCACATCAACGCCCGTGAATGGCTCGTCGAGCAAAATCACCTGGCCCTCTTGCGCCAGGGCTCGGGCGAGGAACACCCGTTTCTTCTGTCCACCCGATAGTTCACCAATCTGGCGGCGGCGGTATTCGCTCATCCCAACCCGATCCAGCGCATCTGCGACGGCCTTTTTATCAGCAGCGCTGGGGCGGCGCATGAAGCCCATATGGCCGAAGCGCCCCATCATCACCACATCCTCCACCAGCACGGGGAAACTCCAATCCACCTCCTCCGACTGCGGAACATAAGCGATCAAATTATCCTTCAATGCCTCATTCACCGAGCGGCCCAGCACAGAAATGCTGCCACGTGCGACGGGCACAAAGCCCATGATGGACTTGAACAAGGTGGACTTGCCCGACCCGTTAACCCCCACAAGGCCAGCAATCGTGCCGGTTGGAATTTCGAAGCTCGTGTCGCGTAAGGCTGTATGGCCGTTGCGATAGGTGACTGTGATATTTGTAACTTGAAGGCCAGACCCGGCCTCACGTTCGTCCGGTTCCTCATAGGCATCTTGCGGCGTGTCACTTGGCTGGTTTGCGTCCAAAGCCACTGTCATTCTCCCGCTGTCAGACCATTGGCGATGGTCTCGCTCGTCACCCGCAACAGGTCCAGATATGTCGGCACAGGGCCATCCGCTTCGCTCAAAGAATCCACATAGAGAATCCCACCGTAGCGCGCACCCGTCTCCCGTGCGACCTGTTTCGCAGGGCTGTCCGGCACCGTGCTTTCAGAAAAGACGACAGGCACGGAATTGTTTCGCACAGCGTCAATCACCTTGCGCACTTGCTGCGGGGTGCCTTGTTGATCGGCATTGATAGGCCAGAGGTACAATTCTTTCAGCCCGAAATCCCGCGCCAGATAGGAAAATGCGCCCTCGCTGCTCACCAGCCAGCGGCGTTCTTCCGGTATCGCCATGATACGCTCACGCAGCGGTGCAATGGCCTCTCGAATTTGCGCCTTATAGCGCTCCGCGTTGGCCATATAAATTGCAGCATTGGCAGGGTCATATTTCACAAAGGCATTGCGGATGTTGTCGACATAAATCATCGCCGCATCCAGCGACATCCACGCATGGGGGTTAGGCTTGCCCGTATAGGGCCCCTCCGCAATGCCCATGGGTTCCACACCATCGCTCAAGGTGACGCTGGGCACATTGCGCAGGTTGCGAAAGAACTGCTCGAACCACACTTCGAGGTTCAACCCATTCCATAAAATCAAATCAGCGTCTTGGGCACGCAATATATCGCGCGGCGTTGGCTGGTATCCGTGAATTTCAGACCCCGGCTTGGTGATCGATTCCACCACAGCCACATCGCCCGCCACGTTGCGCGCCATATCGGCAATAACGGTGAAGGTTGTCACCGCTTTGAATTTGTCAGCCGCCTGCCCCAGCGGCGCAGCAGCAAGCACCAGCGCTAGCGCCAGCAAAACCCTGTTCCAAACCACTTGCATCATGAAATAAGACCTCGAATTGTTTCTACGATCAGGCCGGAGAACATCTTTATGCGAACCATTCGCAACGGTCAACGAAATTGCGAACGCTTCGCAAAAACGTCGCATCGCTTCAAATACAATCCACCCAATTTCCCTCTTCAAATTATGCGCCCATATGTTAGGAACCGCGTAGTGGGCGTGTAGCCAAGTGGTTAAGGCCATCGGCTCATAACCGATTTATCGTAGGTTCGACCCCTACCACGCCCACCACGGCTCTTCAGCCTTTAGCGCACCGCAGCCTTATTTCGCGCCGAATTTGCGTTCATGGCATTTCCCGCACAATTCAATTTTCGATGCAGGAGCATTTCCTTTGAAACCCATTTCCGTTCTTTCCACTTTTCCAATTGCGCTAGCTTCCACCGCCATTTTTCTCTCCCCAGCCATCGCAGACGAAAAACCACGTCCGGGCGTGATTTCGGTTTCTGCCACCGGCCAGGCATTTGGCGCTCCTGATATGGCAATCCTCAATCTTTCAGTTGTACGAGAAGCGGACACAGCCCGCGAGGCGCTCAACGCCAACACGAAAGCCATGAGCGAAGTGTTGGCTGCCATGAAAGAACGCGGTATCGAAGATCGCGATTTGCGCACCTCCAATTTCAACATTCAGCCACGCTATTTTTATCCCAAGCGCAGTTCCAACGGCGAGCAAAAGCCTCCGACTATCACCGGTTACATCGTCTCCAACTCATTGACAGTTCGGGTTCGCGATCTGACTTCCGTTGGTGCAGTTCTGGATCAATCAGTAACGCTCGGTGTGAACCAAGGTGGCAATCTAGCTTTCACGGTAGACAAGCCCGATGCCTTAATCGAACAGGCCCGAAAGAGCGCTATGGAAAAAGCTATCGCGCAGGCTCGCACTCTGACAGGCGCGGCCGGCGTATCGCTTGGCCGCATCACGCAGATTTCCGAACAAGGGGGCTTTCGCCCACGCCGCCAAAAACAATTTGCTCGCATGGCAGAATCAGCAGTTGCTGATGCCACCCCCGTTCCCGTCGCGGCTGGGGAAAACAGCTATTCGGTGACGGTCAATGTTACCTGGGAAATCGCCCAATAAGAGCGCGTCACACAAAGAAAAACCCCGGCAGGGTGAAGCCTACCGGGGTTTTCTTACTGGAAACTGTCAACGCTTAGTAACGTGCACGGACGAAGCGGATTGGGCAAGAACGGTGCTTGCCGAAGCCCATCACGACCCGCTCACCCCATTTGCGGCCCGAAACAATCACACCACGGTGGCCAATGCGGCGAATATGGGCGCGACGCACACCATTGCGGCGGGCTTTGCGCAACGCTTTGCGCGGTGAACAGGTGCGGTAGTGGCGGTCACGACGGCGATCGCCGCGGAAATACCGGTCACCAATGCCGATGTCAAAACCGGGGCCGCGAAGATCAACACCGATGCGAACATCGCCTGCGCTTGCGGTTGTGGAAGTTGCTGCGAATGCGCCAAGAGCCAGCGTACCGGCAAGCGCGATGGATTTGAGTGATTTAAACATAACACTGTCTCCTCTGTCGTTGCGGAAGCTGCTCATCAGCGACCATGCAACAAACTTAGAGACATGCCCTTGAACCGAAACGGAACGGCCCGTTCATGTGACGTTCAGCGAAACCCGCTCTCATCCGTAGCTGCGCAACACCTCGGTCGGCACGCTGTCAAACACTTCATCCGGCACGAAAAAGTCCCCCGCGAGAGGGCCATCATGGCCGGGCGAGTATTTCGAAAAGTCGGTGATGCCTTCTTCACGCAGCAGCACTTCATCAACAAAGAAATTGCCTGTGCAATTCTTTGCATCCCGCGTCAGGATCACATGCGCAGCATCTGACAATATATCCGGCGTGCGGCTCATCTTCGCCACGCTGTCACCGCCCAGCAGATTGCGCACCGCAGCAGTGTCGATGGCCGTGAGCGGCCACAGCGAATTGACGGCGATGCCTTGCTTGCGAAATTCCTCCGCCATGCCCAGCGTACACATCGACATGCCATACTTCGCCATTGTGTAGGCGACATGCGGGCCAAACCATTTGGGCGACATATCCAGCGGTGGTGCAAGGTTGAGAATGTGCGGATTGTCCGCACCCTTTAGATGCGGATGGCACATTTTGGAGACGAGAAACGTACCCCGCGTGTTGATCTGATGCATCAGATCAAACCGCTTCATGTCTGTCATTGTAGTCGGCGTGAGCGAAATGGCAGACGCGTTGTTAATGCAAATATCAATGCCACCGAATTTCTCCACCGTCGCGTCCACAGCCGCAGCAACCTGCTCCTCCTCGCGGATATCGCAAATCACCGGCAGCGCCTTGCCGCCCGCCGCTTCGATCTCTTCTGCGGCAGTATAGATCGTCCCCGGCAGCTTCGGATGCGGCTCCGCAGTCTTAGCCGCAATCGTAACATTAGCCCCATCCCGCGCCGCCCGCAGTGCAATAGCCAACCCGATACCGCGCGACCCGCCGGACATGAATACGGTTTTGCCTTTGAGATCAGCCATGTTTGTCCCTTTTCAGAATTGAGATGTTTTCAAGCGTCAGTATAGCGGCACGTCGGTGGAATGTTGGTCCAATCGACAGCTTCGGCGTCGCAGGTAAGAAGCTGTCTATCCAACCCCTGTGCCAATTCTCGCACCGAGAGGCGAGCCTTGTCTTCATGCCAAGAACAGGAAACTGCCAAGCGCGAATGCTGAGCGCCCAACGGTGACAACCCATCGTCTATGAAAATCTCACTTGTCCATTGCCCATCCACCGCCGACTGAACAGCAAAAAGATTCACTTTAGTGGCGTCATGAGGCTCCGCCCCCCAGCGCAACGCTATCGGCAGAACAGAGCCACCTCTTGCGAAAATCACCAACTGGTCCAGACGCACAGCAACCTCCACGGTGTTACCCCCTTTAAAGGTATCGCCCACCGTCACGCCATCACGGCAGTCGAGCATCGTCCACCCTTCGGCGCAGTCTGGCAAATAGACGTCCACGCTCGTCGCCCCTTGCTCCACCACGGGCGCGACCAGCACATTTGGCCCCAGCATGAACGTGTCCGCATCAGCGCGGCACTCGGAATCGTCAAACCAATAGAATGTCGGCGCGATAATCGGGTGGCCGGTGCGGTGGCAATCGTGGGCCAGCGAATAGATCAGCGGCAAAAACCGATAGCGCAGTTCCAGTGCGGCCTTGATTTGCGGAAACACGTCTTCATGCATCCACGGCAAGTTCGGAATGTTGTCGAAATCCGCTTTCCACGAATTCATCACGCAACGCGGGTGCAGCGCCATCATCTGAAACCATCGCACCAGCAGTTCACCATCCGGCGGTGGGCCATCAAACCCTCCAATATCATGGCCAACCAAAGGAAAACCCGACAGACTCATGGAGAGCCCCTGCCGCAGGTTCCATTTCAGCGTATGCCAGGACGTGCGGTTGTCGCCGCTCCATGTTTCGCCATAGCGGGCAATGCCGATCGGCCCCGCACGGCTTATCGTATAGGGCCGCACGTTCGGCGCGTGTTCCAGCATCGCAGCGTGGCTTGCCCGCATCATCAGCAGCGCGTGGATAGGTCGGCTCTCCATGCCGGGCAGGTGCGAACCGAAGCCATCAATCCAAGCCGCCTCATCCCAAAGCTCCGCTTCATTGTTGTCGTTCCAGACCGCGTCAAACCCCGCGCCCAGAATTTGATGCTTAATGCCCTCGCTCCACCAAGCTGTCGCCTCGCTGGATGTAAAATCGAGCTGGGCGCCCTGCCCGCCCCAAAACATCTCAATGGCCGGTCCACCATCGTCGCGCTTCACAAACCATCCTTCGCGTGCCGCTTCTTCAAAAGCCTTATGGCCTGTCAGCAAAACCGGTTTCACATTCGCGCATGTGTGCAGGCCCATTGCTTTCATCTCGGCAAAGAATGCGGTGCGATCAGGAAACCGGTTCTCATTCCAGTTAAAAACATAACGCAGCCCATCTGCGCCTGCGGTGTAGCCAGAGCCCAAATGCACAGCGCTTAACGGCAGGCCCCGCGCTGTCGCCTCGCGCGCGAAGTCCAGAATCACCTCTTGAGCGTTTGGCGCGTCCGCATGGTGCATGGAGGTGAACGCAAAACCCATGCTCCAGCGCGATGCGAACGCGGGCATGCCGGTGAGCCTATGCAGCCGAGGCACAACATCGCGCACACGCGGCCCCGCAAGCGCATAAAGCACGCAGCCACGCTCGACCATCTCCACATGACGATAGCGCTCAAAATAGTTGGAATGTTCAGCCCCCAGATCGAACACAGCTTCAGCCATTGTATCGTAAAGCAGTCCAGCCGAACCCACCTCATGAGACACGATCAGCCAAGGAGCATGTTTGTAAAGCGGGTCCGACGTCTCCGCGTTATAGCCTAGCGCGTCGCTTTGCAGACAGCGCAGCCGCCGACCACTTCGGTCCAGAGTTCCGCTCTTATCACCCAGCCCGTAATGCGCCGTGTCGGGTTCGAGCGCATGGAAGTGTTTCAGCTTGTTCCTGCGCTCAAACCAATGCCAAGCGCCGTTTTGGCGATCCTCGAAAACAGTACGCCAAGCATTTTCAATTTTCTGAAACACCGAAATACGCAAAGGAGTGGCTTCGATGCCAATTGCCATGTCACCGCAAACATACCGTCCGTCCATCTGTTCAAACGCAGGGCAAGAAAATCCATCCAAAGCCAATCGATCCCGCCCCTGCAGCGGCACATCGCCATCCGGTGCAATCATCCATGTTCTATCAACGATCAAACCGTCAGCCGGCACCACAGCGATGCGCAGCACGCCCGTCTCCAGCCCATCAATGGCCAGCGAAAAACCTTCGCTCAACTTCCCAAGAAGCCGGTTGCGATCAAGCACGAGATCAGAAGTGAGATGTAAAATTCCCATGAGCTGAGCCAATCATGGCTCGGTCAACGCGGCAATAAAAAACGCGAAGACCTACTGCGCGGTAACAGCTTCGTCTGCCCTATCGGCCTCATCATCGGCCATCAAAGCCGCACCACCTTTGACGACAGCTTTTGTGCCACGGTAAGCGATTTTTCCCGCACCGACTGTCGTCTTGACCGCAACCTTCGTAGCGGTCGCGGCTGTGCCAACGACAGCGCCTGTCACCACGGCTGTTGCACAACCTGACAGGACCAAAGCGGAAACCATGCAAAACAAGCGCAACAAGATCATAACTTCGAAGCCCTTAACTGCCAGCGTCCGGCCCAAACGCCGATAGCATTTAGACGCCTGTGTGAGAAACAACACAGACTAGCGCCCCATGCTTACTCCACCCTTAACCGCGGCGCACGCCCCGCGCCATCCGGTGAACGACCTCGCCGACAAGGCACGATTACCGATCAACCATCGTCGGCAATAAGAAGGAGTATTTGAAATGAGGGCAGCAATAGCAACAGCAATCGTGCTGCAAACACTTGCACTTCCAGCTTTCGCCGACAGCCACAACGTCCTGTACGACTGTACGCGAGACAAAAATATGATTTGCGGCCCGGGCAATGATTCTCCCGCCGCTTCACCAGGTCCCGGCGCTGCAAACGATAGCGAGCCCGATGGCGAACCGGATGGTGATCCAGATCCTGGTTCAGAACCGTCGATCGGCCCTTCGCCTGGCGACCCGACAGACGCCACCGATTAGCCAATCAAAAGGGCGACCGTTCCTTCGCTTCAGCTAAAGAGCCGGTCGCCCTGCTCTTTGATCACCTGCTTGGCCTTGCGAAAGGTGAAAGCGACCGCCTCTTCTTTGTTGGGAAACATGTCCGCGCGGATAAGCTGGTGCGTTTTCACCTCTCCATCGATTTCCTTGGAAATCGTCCCAGCAAGCCGGAACTGTCCACCTTCTGACACAGGAGCAGCAGCAATGGTGTAACCTTCGTGCTCCTCTTGCGCATCAGGTTCTGCCCAAGAACCGGTGGCGCCGGACGATTTCGAGCCACCGAAGAGTTTTTTCAAGAATGACATGTCGCCTAATCCTCATCGCAAAAACGAACACTTAAACCCGCCACACTCAAATCACTGAGATGTCGCCGAATAAAGTGGCCCCTCGCTCTGCCGTTTGGCCTGCTCCTAGCTATCTAGGAACGACCGCAGTTTGCGGCTCCGGCTTGGGTGCTTCAGCTTACGCAACGCCTTCGCCTCAATCTGACGGATACGTTCGCGGGTGACCGAGAACTGCTGACCGACTTCTTCAAGCGTGTGGTCAGTGTTCATGCCGATGCCGAAACGCATGCGCAGCACTCGCTCTTCACGTGGCGTCAATGAGGCAAGGACGCGGGTTGTTGTTTCGCGCAAGTTCGCCTGAATGGCCGCATCGATGGGCAGTATCGCGTTCTTGTCCTCGATGAAATCGCCCAGATGCGAATCTTCCTCATCGCCAATTGGCGTTTCGAGGCTGATCGGCTCCTTGGCGATTTTCAACACCTTGCGCACTTTTTCCAGCGGCATGGCCAGCTTCTCAGAAAGCTCTTCCGGCGTCGGCTCGCGGCCAATTTCATGAAGCATCTGGCGGCTGGTGCGCACGATTTTGTTGATCGTCTCGATCATGTGCACCGGAATACGGATTGTCCGTGCCTGGTCCGCAATCGAGCGGGTGATCGCCTGACGGATCCACCACGTCGCATACGTGGAAAATTTATAACCACGGCGATACTCGAACTTATCGACCGCTTTCATTAGGCCGATATTGCCTTCCTGAATGAGGTCGAGGAATTGCAGGCCACGGTTGGTGTATTTCTTGGCAATCGAAATCACCAGACGCAGGTTAGCTTCCACCATTTCCTTCTTGGCCTGGCGGCTTTCGCGCTCACCTTTTTGAACCATGCCGACGATGCGGCGGAACTCAGCCGTTTCAAGGCCCGTTTCCTGGCTCAACATCTGAATGTCGGCGCGCAATTCCTTGATCGTCTCTTTTTCGTTCTTATTGAACTCTTTCCAGCCCTTAACGGACAGATTGGCGATGCGGCGAATCCAGTTGGGATCGAGTTCGGAACCACGATATTCTTCCAAAAAGTTCTCGCGCGTCACGCCGTGCTTTTCGGCCATACGCATGAGTTTGCCTTCCGACATTACCAAACGCTTGTTGATATCGTAAAGCTGCTCAACGAGGGCTTCGATGCGGTTATTGTTTAGCTCAAGCGATTTAACCGCTTCTACGATCTCTTCCTTCAGCTGCTTTAACCGGCGCTCTTGGCTTGGTGATAGCTTGTCATTCGACATGCGCTTTTCGACATACTGGTCCTGAAGACGTCGCAGCTTTTTGTAGTTGCCTGCGATGGAGTCGAAGATTTCGAGGACCTTCGGCTTCAGCTCCGCTTCCATTGCTGCAAGCGAGAGCGATGCTTCCATGTCATCATCATCCTCGTCATCGTCGTCATCTGTGTTGGAGTCCTCAACCTTTTCGGGTTCCGGCTCATCCAGCCCTTTCAAGGCGCGAACAGCCGCTTCAGGGTCTGTGCCTTCGGCAATGGCCTTACGGCGTGCGATAGCTTCCGGCGAATGTTCACCACCGGAACCTTGGCGCACGGCCTCTGCGATGTTGGCAGGTGCGTTCGGGTTCACAGGAACGTTTTGCTTCGCATCCGGCCCAGCATAGGTTGCTTCAAGGTCGATAATGTCGCGCAGCAGGATGTTCTCTTCCAGCAATTCGTCGCGCCAGATGATGATCGCCTGAAACGTCAGCGGGCTTTCGCACAGGCCCGCAATCATTGTTTCGCGGCCAGCCTCAATGCGCTTGGCAATTGCGATCTCGCCTTCGCGCGACAACAACTCGACAGAACCCATTTCGCGCAAATACATGCGCACAGGGTCGTCGGTGCGGTCGGTAGGTTCTTTCTTCGCGACGGTTGCGACAGCTTTGGCGCCGCCTTCAACGATTTCCGTGGAGACTTCCTCAGCCGCCTCTTCAACTTCGTCTTCTTCCACCACGTTGATGCCCATTTCGGACAGCATCGACATCGTGTCTTCAATCTGGTCAGGCGACACTTCGTCGGAAGGCATCACCTCGTTCAATTCGTCCACCGTGACATAGCCGCGCTTTTTGGCGGCTTTGATCATTTTCTTGACCTTGTCATCGTTCAAATCGAGAAGCGGGCGGTCTGCCGCTGTGGCTTCTTTTTCTTCGGGCGTCTCTTTAGCGGCTGCGGCTTTCGTGGCCATGTATCGATATCTCCTGTGCACTCCGCATTAAACGCGGCGCAAACCTTGGGCTCCCAAACGTGTCACGGCAAAAATAAATGCTACGCGGCCACGAATCAGCTCGAACGTTATTAGAAGCATGGACGCTAGCCCTGCTCCGTTAATGTCTGATTAACCCTGTCTGACTTCTGCAGTCGGCTCGGCGCGCTTGTTTTGGCCCGATAAAATGACAGGTTCCACAGACATATGACTCGATTTGGCGAACCAATCAAGTCACGGCGTTCCAGCAGAAACCTTCACATAAGAACAAATGTTGGAAAAACCAGAGTTTTTGGTGCCAAACAGCAGCCTTGCGTCAAAAACTTCGACTCGGCCTGCCGGACGGTACGCCGAAGCCCTCGATCAACGCTTCCATGCCGCCTTCGCGGGCGATTTCTTCCTTCACCGCCAAAAGCCGTTCCCAAGAAGCCTCATCGCCCGATTCGGCGTGCGCCCGTTCTGCTATTTGTTTGCTTCAAGTCTCACATGGCAAAGTTTGGCTTGCCTGCGTGTGCGCGATACTCAGCGTCCAATTCAGCTTCCAAGAAATCAATTTCACTTCTAAACACCTCTAACTGATTCTTGTGCATAATGAACTCATCAACACCTTCTTCGATACTTAGCTCTAGAAGCTCTTTCTCGAATTTGGACTCAGAGAATTTTTTGAGCAAAAACTGAAAAGTCTTGTCTACTGTGCTAAACGGCGTGTCACTTTTTAGTGCTGGAAAGAACGCTCTTAGTCTATGTCCTCGCTGCTGCGACCAAGGAATAGTTCCATCTTCTTTGACGCCTTTTGGATTTTCAAACCCATGAACCTCAGCCAATACATCGTAGAAGACTGGGCTGATCCTTTTGTATATATCGGCAACACTCAGTTCATCAAATTCTACCAAGAGTCTATTCAATTCTTGTGCAAACTCATTATATTTTGGCTTGTTGAAATCCAAGCGAGAAACATCTTCTAGGTAATTTAACAATAGCTGCGGATACTCGACACAAAATCCCAATATGGCAGAATCGAGCCTAGATGATTGACGGAGAATTTCCGAGGCGGAACCAGATGGTTTTTGGGCAAGATGTTCTGTGCGGCCATAAAACTGAGCGGATAACCGCGTTCTAGCATACGCCCTCAAATGAAACACAAGCGACTTGTCCGCTATTGAATAGATATCCTGATAGATTGATTTTTCGACCCTTGCCTTTCCTTCAGGCGACGACCAGTCAATCTCTGCCATCCTTCTGTGAATCAGAAAATCGCTAAACGGCATAGCGTTATCTACAGCTTGGAGAAAAGCATCTTTGCCGTGTGCCTTGAGAAAGTCGTCAGGGTCTTGGCTATTTGACAGCACGATAAAACTAATGCTGCGTTCGCTGGTGATTTTGGGAACAGCTAAATCCAGTGTTCGGCAAGCTGCCCGATATCCAGCCTCATCGCCATCAAAACAGAGAATTGGAGTTTTTCCGACGCGCCAAGCTAATTCCAGTTGGTTCTCAGTTAGAGCGGTTCCCAATGGTGCGACTGCATTTGTAAAGCCAGCTGCATGAAGCGCAATGACGTCCATGTAGCCTTCGGTAACAATCAAACTCTCATCACGTCCACAAGCCTTACGCGCCTGCGAGTAATTATAGAGGACATTTGACTTCGAAAATAGAATTGTCTCTGGCGAATTAAGATACTTCGCAGGTACATCAGCTGAAAGTGCTCGCCCCCCAAAAGCAATTACGCGTCCTCTAGTGTCCAAAATAGGAAACATGATTCGGTCACGAAATCGATCGTAAGAAACGGGAATATCCGGCCCAAACACAACCAAGCCGCACGCTTCAATCTTGTCTTTCTCAACATTCTTCGACGCCAAAAAACTCTTCAGCGCCGAACGGTCATTGGGCGCATAGCCAAGTCCAAACGTGTTCTGCACAGCAGGCGACAAGCCCCGGTCGCGCAGATATGCCCTTGCCTTCGCACCAGCCGCAGTCTGCAATTGATCGCGGAAAAACTGCGCCGCCAACGCCATCACGTCGTAAAGAGAGGCCTTCTTTTCCTCGCGTTGCGCCGCTTGCGGATCGACAGCAGGCATTGGCAGCCCTGCCTCATCCGCCAACCGCTCCACGGCTTCGGGAAAAGACAGACCATCCAATTCGGTCAAAAATCGAAAGTGATCGCCAGACGCACCGCAACCAAAGCAATGGTATCGTCCCTTTTGGTTCTCGCAGTGGAAGCTCGGCGTCTTTTCGCCGTGAAACGGACAGCAGCCCCAGAAGTCGCCCTTGCCAGGATTGGATTTCTTCCGATCGAACGTCACCCGCCGCCCAACCACATCCGCAATCGGAATACGGTCTCGGATATCTTCGAGAAAGGAATTGGGAAAACGCATTGAAGGCTCCGTGCTTGTCTCTTGATATAGGCCTGTATAACGGCAATGCCAAGACGATAACTATTTGCCAGTCTTCAAAGGCAGAAAGCCCCTATCATGATGGTCCCATCAGCCTATGACGCAACGCTCGCCCAAAAACAGGCCATTGTTGCCGCAAGCCAGGACATGCGCCGCCAACGGCAGACCATGATAGAACATCTCGCACCAAAGGCCGGCGAAGCCATCCTCGAAGTCGGCTGCGGAAACGGTGATCTAACCCGCGAAATCGCAAACCTGATTGGCCCCAACGGTACAATGGTTGCCGTCGATCCATCTTCTGCGATGATTGAACAAGCCAGCAGCGCAGCACCACCCGCCAGATGCATCGAAGCCTCAGCCGTTGAACTGCCGTTTGAAGACAACGCCTTCGACGCTGTGATCGCCGCGCAAGTCTATTGCTTCGTGCCAGACCTTAAGACAGCGGTCGCAGAAGCAATGCGCGTGCTCACACCAGGCGGTCGTCTGGTGATCCTGGACAGCGACTGGCGATCAATGCGCTGGACAACGGGCAGCGAAGCCGCCTTCGCGCGCGCAGACCGGATCGTGCGCGCTCATTACGCCCACAGCGACGTGCCGGAACAATTACCGCACCTGCTGGCAGACCAAGGCTTCGGCAATATCGAGCAAACGGTTTTCACAATCGAAAACCACCGCAGTGATCCAGACACCTATTCCGCCTCTATTAACGACTCCGTTGAAACAGCGTTGGAGACGGTGTCAAAATATCCAGAATATCTTTTGAGCGAATGGCAGGCAGCACGTGCAGAGATTATCGCGGCGGGGAAATTCCATTTCCGCCTAGACCGTATCATCACGAAGGCTGTGAAAACTTAGCTCACAAACCAATCGGTAAAATACCAAGCGCCAGCGACCAGAACGAGCGACACAATCAAAATTCGCAGCGCCCAGTTGTTTTTCGTCTCGCGTCCACCACGGGCTTTGTCGGTTTCGAATTCAGGCATATTTGTTCCTCCGATTTTTCAACAGATAGCGCCTGTCAGACACGTTTAACAGGGGGCACCGCTTCATCGGCCAACGTGGAGACCCGAAACCATAAGAAAACTGTGAGTGCGAGGAACGCGAACAGCAAGATCACACTCACCATCGCCCAGCCAGCGGCAACGCCCTGCCCAATCACTTCGCCAAATCCATAGCCTGCGCCAACCAGCAACAACGTCCATAGCGCGGCAGAGGAGAAGTTCAGCACGGTGAACACGGGCCATAACATCGACGTCAACCCGACAGGCAACGCGCCGATTGTGCGCATGCCCTTTGGATAGCGATAGAGAAAAATGTAGGCGCGTCCATACCGCTCCAACAGCAAGCGCGCCCTGCCCATGAGGTCGGAAAGTCGAGGCTTGTTGGCAAGAAATCCGACCCCATAGCGCCGCGCCACAGCGAACCGCGCTTCATCGCCCAGATACCCGCCTGCAAGCACTGCAGTCGCCACCAGTGAAACATCCAGAGCTCCAAGGTAGGCAGCATAGCCACCGAAAAGCGGCAACGAGCCGCTTTTCAACGCGCAATAGGCAAACAACAAAATGTAAATGGCTGTGCCGTATTGGCCGATCAGAGCGGTGATTTGCTCCATTTCAACCGAGCATTTCTTTCACAACACCGCTGGCTTTGCCAAAGTCGATTTTGCCGGGATAGCGCTCTTTAAGAGCATTCATGCACTTGCCCATATCGCGCAGCGATTCGCCGTTCACGTCTTTGATGACTTCAGCGCACGCCGCCCGCACTTCTTCAGCGTCCAACTGCTTAGGAAGATAATCGCGGATAATCTCAATTTCCTCGCGCTCCTGCTGTGCAAGGTCGAGGCGGCTCTGCTCCTCATAAATGGTTGCAGATTCTTCGCGCTGCTTGATCATTTTGGAGAGTATTTGCAAAATTTCGTCGTCAGACACACGTTCGGTGCCCGAGCCACGAGCGTTGATATCGCGGTCCTTGATCGCAGCAATAATCAACCGAAGCGTGCCAAGACGGCGCTTGTCGCCTGCCTTCATCGCTTCTTTCATGCCATCGTTCAGCAGCGTTCTCATGTCTCGTCTCCTTCGCCCCGAGCGTAACGTAACGTCAACGCCAAAAGGGCTTCAATACGGCGGCGGACACTAGCGATTTTTATGGTCATTGCAATGAACGAAGGCGCGGCGTTCCGCCCCTTTTGTTCACGGCTGCGTCAACAGAATAGAAGCGTCCGCCCCTTTTCACGATGCAATTGGGTGCTATACAGCGCCGGATCAAGCACCGCGCTGCACGTAGAACATATGCCGCACAGCCTGATCGCCCGCGAGAACAGACGCAAAGGTGACTCAGATGGCCACAACTTCCACGCCCACCACTCCTGCCACGCCAAAATGGGCACCCAAGAAAACCACAGCCTTGCTGGTTCTGGCAGACGGAACGGTGATCGAAGGAATTGGAGCCGGCGCGACAGGCGCGATGGAAGCGGAAGTATGCTTCAACACCGCAATCACAGGCTATCAGGAAATCCTCACCGACCCGTCTTATGCTGGCCAGATCGTCACTTTCACCTTCCCCCATATCGGCAATGTGGGCGCAAATGATGAAGACGTTGAAACCGTCGACATGGAAAAAGCCGCAGGCGTTGTTGGCGCGATTTTCAAACAGCCGATCACCAATCCGTCCAACTACCGCTCTGGGGACCATCTCGACGCATGGTTGGAAGCGAGGGGCATCATCGCGCTATGCGACATAGACACCCGCGCCCTCACCGCCCACATTCGCGAAACGGGCCTTGCCAATGCCGTCATCGCCCACGATCCTGACGGCAAGTTTGACGTGGACGCCCTGAAAGCCCGCGCATCCGCTTGGTCGGGCCTTGAGGGCCAAGACCTCGTGCCCGGCGTCACCGCCAAGGGCACTCACGACTGGAAGCAAAAAGCGTGGGTGTGGAACGAGGGCTACGGCGACAACGCGGATGCCGCCCACCACATCGTTGCGATGGATTTTGGCGTTAAGCGCAACATCCTGCGCCTGTTCGCCAATCTCGGTTGCAAGGTCACCGTCGTTCCCGCCACTGCTACGGCTGAAGAAATTCTGGCGCTGAAACCAGATGGTGTTTTTCTGTCCAACGGACCGGGCGACCCCGCAGCAACAGGCAAATATTCCGTGCCGCAAATCAAAGCACTCGTTGAAAGCGGCCTGCCCGTCTTTGGCATCTGCCTTGGCCACCAGATGCTCGCCTTGGCTCTGGGCGCCACCACGATGAAAATGCACCAAGGTCACCACGGCGCGAACCATCCTGTGAAAGATCACACAACGGGCAAGGTTGAGATCGTGTCGATGAACCACGGCTTCGCGGTAGACGGCGAAAGCCTGCCAGCAGGCGTAGAGGAAACGCATGTCTCTCTGTTCGACGGGACCAATTGCGGTTTACGCCTTTCAGGTAAGCCCGTTTTTTCCGTCCAGCACCATCCGGAGGCATCACCCGGCCCGCAGGATAGCCACTACCTGTTCCGCCGCTTTATCAATCTCATCCGCGAGAAAAAAGGCGAAACTGCCCTGCCCGAACGGGCCTAGATCAGACCCATCCGTTAAGCTGCAATTACATAGCAGCGGCTAACGGGTATCTCGGTTCCATCGTCAATAACGAGAACCGGCTGCCCCTTTTCGCGCTTGGGGCGAGCAACACAGTTGTTGCCAACCCAATGCAAGCGATGCACTCGCAAGCCAGATTTTGGGTCCAGCGCAGCGATGTCGATTATATCGACAAGTTGGCGGAAGAAATTGCATCGCTCATTGATGCCAAGCGAAAGCCTGGTCAGAAAGTGGTGCTGGACGGTCATTCCTCCGGCGGCGGACTCACCATTCAATCCGCGCAATGACTGGCAATAAGATGTCCGTGCCTTGCCGCCATTCCTGCTATTGATCGGCTCGCAAGATGAATCCTTCCATGCCGAAAAACACAAGCCCATGCTGGCTCCGCTGAACGTCAAAGGACGCTTCGAAATACTGTCCGACATCAACCACGCAACAATCCTCATCGACGACGGTGCAAAAAGTGCCATAAGCAACTTTTTGTCCAGCCTGAAGGAAGCAAACGAAAGATGGCTTATCTTTATCTTCTCGCCGCAATCGCTCTGGAAATCGCTGGCACGTTTTGCCTGAAGCTATCCAACGGATTTGCAAACCCCGTTCCGACATTCCTTGTTTTCGTCTTCTACGGATTGATGAACGTGCCGTTCATTCTAGCGCTGGCATCGCTGCCACTTTCGGTTGTCTACGCGATCTGGAGTGGGGTCGGTTTGATGGCAGCCGCAGCACTGGGCTTTGCCTATTTCGAAGAACCGATCACAACCGCACGTGTCGTGTTTCTGGGAATAACTTTCACCGGCGTTGTTGGCCTAGCTGTAAGCCTTCAGCACTCCGCCTAAGTCGAGCTGAAAACTGCCGCGTCCATGTCGCCTTCGCGCAGCATGGTCGACAGGGTACTTTCGCTCGCTCGCGCAACAGGCACCTTTTGGCCGTTGCGTAAAACCGCGAACGCCCTGCGCTGCTCACGTCCAACGGACTCCACAGCATCCAGCGCGACCCATGCGGAGCGGTGAACCCGAAGCCCAAGCTGATCGCCAACAAGCGCAATCGCATCACTCAACCGCATCAAAACCAGTTCAGAGCCGCGTTCTGTGACGATTTCAACGTAGTGATCCTGCGCCAGCAGGGCCAGCACAGGTCCACGCTTCGCAAGCGGTAGTTTGTCCATAAGGCCGTTATCAAACGCAGCCACATCCTCTTGCACTTGATCGACAGAACCGACATCCGGCAGCGGCCCTCCAGCGCTTTCACGCGATATCTGCACCATCACAAAAGTGATGATTGATGCGAGTACAAAAAACAGGATCGAATATTCCAAATAGTCGCCAAAAACGAGCGCTTCGTTGATCTGCATCCGCAGGATGAAATCCAAAACGGGCGTGATCGCCAGCCCTGCACACAAACAACCGATCAGCAAAGCAATGATGCGATTGGGATGAATCCGCTGCACCGCCAAACGAACGGGAACGGCAACAACAATCCCGATTAGCCACAGGACGGCATTGGCTTGCAGAGAAAAAATGACACGGTCGAAAAAGCCTAGCTGCTCGCGAACGCCATAAGGACCGATAACAGCGCCAACAAGCACGAATCCCCCAACCAAAGCGTAAAAGATTGGCGAAACAGCAATTTCGCCAAAACGACGCAAACACTGCTGCTTAAATGACAATTTCACGAAATTCCGCGCCATTTCACGCAATCCTCCTTGAGAAACCCTGTCAATTCGCGCCAATAGCGTCAACCCCGCTTCTTCGAAGCAAAGGGCTAGCGCGTTTGGATTTTCCGCCAATCATCCACACTGCGCCTGCGGCACTATACCCTCATTTTGTGCCGCAGCCGATTGCAGTCCTTCCCGGCTGGTCCGCTTTGCGGGCCGGGGCACAAAGGCCGGGAAGGCTGCAGTCTCGGAAAACTCCCTGATCCATAAATCAAATATCTTAACGCCGTCGCGTAGTTGCTCTCGCTCGCCACGCGCCTTAGTCTTTCTCCAACAAAACTCGGCGGCACAAGCCGATAGCATTTGCATTGAAGGAGAGGTCCATGCGCTGGCGCGGTCGCAGAGAAAGCAAAAACATTGAAGACACGCGGAACACCTCTGGCGGAGCGCGTGGTCGTGGCGGCAGCGGCGGCGGTGGTTTTCGTCTGCCCGGTGGCATGGGTGGAGGCAATGCCGGCAGTCGACTACCCCGCAGCCCGGCAAAGCGCGCCGGCGGAGGTGGCATCGGCCTGATTATCGTTTTGGGCATTCTCTTTTTTCTGTTCACCCAATGCAGCGGCGGCGGTAACAATGTAGCCACACGCGACGGCGGTATCATGCCGCAAACCCAACAACAGACCCAGACCCGCACTCAGCCACAAACCCAGACGCCGCCCTCAACGGCCGGTCGCGGCGATCCGAAGACCGAAGCTGAAATGGGTCAATTCGTCGGCGTCGTTCTGGCCGAAACCGAAGACACGTGGCGCGGCATTTTTCAGGCACAAGGCCGCCAGTACCAAGAGCCAAAGCTGCGAATGTTCTCAGATCGGGTGCAATCCGCCTGCGGCAACGCAAGCTCCGCATCCGGCCCGTTCTATTGCCCTGCCGACAGCCGCATTTATCTCGACACAGCCTTTTTCCGCCAGTTGGAACGCCAATTCGGCGCTTCCGGCGATTTCGCCCAGGCCTACGTTATCGCCCATGAGGTCGGCCACCACGTCCAAAACATCATCGGCGTGCTGCCGAAATTCAACCAATTGCGCCAGCGCATGAGCAAGACGGACACCAACCAAATGTCCATCCGAGTTGAATTGCAGGCCGATTGCTTTGCAGGCATCTGGGCGCACTTTGCCAACAAAAAAGGTTTGCTTGAGACGGGCGATATCGACGAAGCGTTGAATGCTGCCACGCAAATTGGCGACGATACAATCCAGAGGCGCACCCAAGGCTATGTCGTTCCGGAGAGTTTCAACCACGGCACATCGAAACAGCGCAAAGCGTGGTTCTACCGCGGCTTTGAGACAGGACGCCTCCGCGATTGCGATACGAAGATCTTCGGCTAGCAAAACCCATGCGACGCCCCGTCACCGCCTTAGTGCTCGCCTTGGCAGGATTGTGGCTGGTGGCGGCCTCGCCAGTCCGCGCGGAAGTCACGTGTGCCGACATTCCCAAAGCCTGCATTGAGACTGTGCTGAAAGACGGCGAGACCGAATTCTTCGCGATCAATAAAACGCCGGGCCTACCGATCAGTTTTCGAATTGAGGTGAAGCGTAACAACCTGAAAATCACAGACGGTTTTAATCTGCCAATAGTTCTCAAAGGCGGCGAACGGCGCAAGCTCTTCACCCTTAAACCCATCGCCGCAGGAAAGGCGTGGTCTTATTCCTACGAGTTCTTCTGGCTACGGGGCGATTACACCGCCCGCCACGACGCATCCCATGTCTACCGCCTGCCCTATGACAGCGGCACGTCATTCAAAATCTCGCAAAGCTGCAACGGAGTGTTCAGCCACACAGGTGCGTATAGCAATGCGCTTGATTTCGATCTTCCCCGTGGCACCCGCATCCTGGCCGCACGCGGAGGAATTGTCGTGGAATCGATTGAAGAATTCGGGCCCGGCGCGCCTCTGCCAAGCTATCTCGAAAAATCCAATTCCGTCATCATTCAGCACGACGACAAAACGCTCGGCATGTATTTCCACTTGCGGCAAAACGGAGCCGAAGTGGAGGTAGGCGATAAGGTTCGTGCCGGCGATTTGATTGGCTATTCTGGCTCATCTGGTTTTTCCCAAGGCCCCCATCTCCACTTTGAAGTCTCGTCAGCGCGTCGGGATTTAGAAAATACCGAGAGTTTTCCCATTCGTCTTCGCGCCTCAACGGGCCTCGTCACCTGCCCCGCTGAAGGCCGCCGACTGACTGCTCCTTAAAGCACTGCCACCCATGAACACTCATTCAGCAGGTTCTGCGTCCCGCCCTTGCACTTTGGCCCGATAGACAAGCCAAACCAACAGCGGCACCGCAAGCCAGATGAAGGGCATAGCCAGCGACAGAGTTTCGCCTCCCATGAACCTCGCCATCAAACGGTTGGGCAAAAAGGTAAAGGCTCCCGCGATGATTAAGGCGGATACAAACAATTGCCGCATCGTATCCTGATGGCTTTTGATGTCGCCTTTTCTGATTGCATAGATCGCAAACGCCAGCGAACCGAGCGTGTAGATCGAAAGCAAGTGGATCGGGCTGAAATTTCCCCACAAGCGAATTTCGTTGATCCCGAACGAACTCACAGAAACAACAACCATCAACGCTACCCAAACTTTACCGAGGCTCTTGTGCAGCCGCCCTCCTTTGCGGCGCCAAAGCACGGCCATGCCAAGGCCGAACGCCAAAACCGCAGTTCCGGCGTGAACCATCACCACCGGCCCGGCCTCTATCATCAAATCCCAACGCATTGGCTTTCTCCCATAAGTGCATCACATAGCCGCCTGAAGAATTTGAGGCTTCAATCTGCGGTTTTCTCGACTACAGTGGAGAGCATGAGTGTCAGCAAGCCGATTTCCACGAACGACGCGACTTCCTTCGCAAACGCCAGTTTTTGGTCGTTGGCGAAGCGTGAAGTGCAGGACACTTTTTCAAAACCGCGCTTTTGGATTGGCTTTGCTGTGGTCGTGCTCATGCTCACCGTCAGCGGCCCCTTCGACACGCAAAACCTGCTCAACATGCCTGCTCGGTTCGGCTATTGGACTTTTGTCTCTGTCACCACTTTCGTGATTGGCATCAGCATATCGCAACCACTCGCGGTGAAGCTCGTCGCCAAAGGCGGCAACGTCTGGGCGATGCAAATGCTCTCGGGGTTAATCGCTGGCATACCCATCACAGTGTGGGTTTGGCTCGTTAATTCATACGGATTCGGCTTCGATATGGGCGGTTGGCCGCAATTGGCACGTCTCGCCGCCTATTGCATGATCATCACAGCAGGCGTCGTGGTTCTGTATTCAATCATCGCTGATGCCACAGACACAACACCGCGGACTGTCCCAAGCGCTACACCAAGGCTGGACACCAGCCCGTTTTTCGACCGTCTGCAAAAGCCTATCGGAACCGACATAATCTCTTTGCAGTCGCGCGACCACTATCTCGAAGTGATCACCAGTGCTGGCAGCGATCTCATCCTCCACCGTCTCCGTGATGCTGAACGCGAATTGGCAGCGATTGGCGGCCTGCGGGTCCACCGCTCGTGGTGGGTCGCTCAGACCCACGCAAAGCAGCTTGTGCGCGAAAACGAACGCACATTTGTAGAATTAAGCGATGGTCGCCAAGTCCCCGTTGGTCGCTCCTATCTCAAAAAAGTGCGTGCAATCCTCGGCTAGGCAAGCAATTCGCCTTTATCGACAGGAATCCACGTCAATGGGGTTACACCGCAATGCCCCTTCCCCTATAGAGGCGCCTTAGCCAAGAGAATCCAGCTTGTCCCCGGCCGCGCAAACGCAGCGCCGTCGATCACAAGCGCATGTGAGAAGCTAAGACGATGCCCAAGCGCCAAGATATCGACTCCATACTCATCATCGGAGCCGGGCCCATCGTCATCGGACAAGCCTGCGAATTCGACTATTCCG
This sequence comes from Pseudahrensia aquimaris, assembly GCF_042676045.1. Lineage (NCBI taxonomy): Bacteria > Pseudomonadati > Pseudomonadota > Alphaproteobacteria > Hyphomicrobiales > Ahrensiaceae > Pseudahrensia > Pseudahrensia aquimaris. The sequence goes on from NZ_JBHTJV010000005.1 coordinate 126,610, forward strand.
GCACGCAAGCCTGCAAAGCACTGCGCGAAGAAGGCTACCGCATCGTGCTGGTCAACTCGAACCCGGCCACGATCATGACCGACCCGGACATGGCCGACGCCACCTACATCGAACCGATCACCCCGGAAATCGTCGCCAAAATCATCAAGCGCGAGCGCGAGATGCACCCGGACGAAAAAATGGTCCTGCTGCCCACCATGGGCGGCCAAACCGCGCTGAACACCGCCCTGTCGCTGGAAAAAATGGGCACGCTGGAAGAATACGATGTCGAAATGATCGGCGCGAAGGCCAAGGCCATCGACATGGCCGAAGATCGCGACCTGTTCCGCGCCGCGATGGACCGCATCGGCCTTGCCACCCCCGCCTCGTCCTTCGTCAACACGACGGAACTGAAGAAGCGTTTCGAGGCCGAGAAGAAGGCCCATTTCAAGCAGAAGGGCAATGCGGCCGCACTTCAAAAAGAATGGGATGAAGGCGAAGAATTCCGCCTCGAAGAACATCGCCTTGAAGCCCAGCGCCAAGCGCTCATGGCCATGAAAAAGACCGGCCTGCCCGCCATCATCCGCCCTTCCTTCACGATGGGTGGCCTTGGCGGCGGCATCGCTTACACGCGTGAAGAGTTGTATTCCATTGTCATGTCCGGCGTCGACGCCTCCCCGACCAACGAAGTGCTGGTGGAAGAAAGCGTGCTCGGCTGGAAGGAATACGAGATGGAAGTCGTCCGCGACCGCGCGGACAATTGCATCATCATCTGCTCCATCGAAAACGTCGATCCCATGGGCGTCCACACGGGCGATTCCATCACCGTCGCCCCCGCGCTCACGCTGACCGACAAAGAATACCAGATCATGCGCAATGCCTCGATCGCGGTGCTGCGCGAGATTGGCGTTGAGACCGGCGGTTCCAACGTACAATTCGCCGTGAACCCCGCCGATGGACGCTTGGTTGTCATCGAAATGAACCCGCGCGTGTCCCGCTCGTCGGCTCTCGCATCGAAAGCAACGGGCTTCCCCATCGCGTCCGTGGCGGCGCGCCTAGCCGTTGGTTACACGCTGGACGAATTGGAGAACGACATCACAGGCGGCGCAACGCCCGCTTCGTTCGAACCCAGCATCGACTACGTCGTCACAAAAATTCCGCGCTTTGCATTCGAGAAATTCGGTGCAGCGTCCGACACGCTCACCACATCCATGAAATCGGTTGGCGAAGTCATGGCCATCGGGCGCACCTTCGCCGAATCCATGCAAAAGGCACTGCGCGGGCTGGAGACCGGCCTCAATGGCTTTGACGAGGTGGAAATCGAAGATTGGTCCGACGAAGACGATTCCGACAACAAAAATGCCATCCGCGCCGCGCTCGGCACGCCCAAGGCCGATCGCATTCTGAAGGTCGCGGAGGCCATGCGGCGCGGAACGGATTTGGCCACCATCCACAAGGCCTGCCGCATCGATATGTGGTTCCTTGAGCAGATCAAGGCCATCGTCGACATGGAAGCCCGCGTGCGCGAACACGGCCTTCCCGAAGACGCAGACAACCTGCGCATGTTGAAGGCCATGGGCTTCTCCGACGCCCGCCTTGCCAAGCTCTCAGGCCAGACCGCAGCGCAGATCAGCGACGCCCGCACCAAGATGGACGTCCATCCAGTGTTCAAACGCATCGACACCTGCGCGGCAGAATTCGCCTCGCCCACGGCCTACATGTATTCCACCTATGAAACGCCCTTCGCTGGCGAGACGCGCGGCGAAGACGGCATTTCCGACCGCCGCAAGGTGATGATCCTCGGCGGCGGCCCAAACCGCATCGGCCAAGGCATCGAGTTCGACTATTGCTGCTGCCACGCCGCCTACGCGCTGGAAGACGCAGGGTTTGAGACCATCATGGTCAATTGCAATCCCGAGACCGTTTCCACAGACTACGACACGTCCGACCGCCTCTATTTCGAGCCGTTGACCACCGAAGACGTGCTGGAAATCGTTCGCCTTGAGCAATCCAAAGGCACATTCGAGGGCGTCATCGTCCAGTTTGGCGGCCAGACTCCGTTGAAACTCGCTAACGATCTGCAAGCCGCAGGCGTGCCCATTCTTGGCACCTCACCGGACGCCATCGACGCCGCCGAAGACCGCGACCGCTTCCAGAAAATGCTGCAGGATGAGAAGCTGACCCAACCCGTCAACGGCATCGCCCGCTCGGTCGACCAAGCCCGCACCATCGTCAAACAGGTCGGCTATCCCGTCGTTATCCGCCCCTCCTACGTGCTAGGTGGCCGCGCCATGGAGATCGTCCGCGATGACCGCCAGTTCGAGCGATATATCAACGAAGCCGTGGTCGTCTCCGGCGACACGCCGGTGCTGATCGACAGCTACTTGACCAACGCCATCGAGGTGGACGTGGACTGCCTGCGCGACAGCACGGGCGACACGTTTGTTGCAGGCATCATGGAACACATCGAAGAAGCCGGCATCCATTCCGGAGATTCCGCCTGTTCCCTGCCGACCCATTCCCTCGACGACGCCATGCTCGACGAGCTTGAACGCCAGACCAAAGCGATGGCCGCCGCGCTCAACGTGGTTGGACTGATGAACGTTCAGTTCGCCATCAAGGACGGCACAATTTACGTGCTGGAAGTGAACCCCCGCGCCAGCCGCACCGTGCCTTTCGTTGCCAAAACCATCGGCGTGCCGATTGCGGGCCTCGCCGCCCGCATCATGGCCGGTGAGACGCTCAACGACCTGCTGCCCGTGCGTCCACGCTACCGCGACCTCAAACACATAGCCGTTAAAGAAGCCGTCTTCCCGTTTGCCCGCTTCCCCGGCGTCGACACGCTACTCGGCCCGGAAATGCGCTCGACCGGCGAAGTTATGGGCCTCGACCGCGACTACGCGCTGGCTTTCGCCAAAGCACAACTCGGCGCGTCGCAAATACTGCCGCTCACCGGCACAGTATTCGTGTCAGTCAAGAAGGGCGACAAAGACCGCATCCTGCCCGGCGTGAAGAAACTCGCAGCCCTCGGCTTCGAAATCATCGCCACCGGCGGCACGCAACGCTTTCTGGAGGAAAACGGCGTCGCCTGTGAACGCATCAACAAAGTGCTGGAGGGCCGCCCCCACATCGTTGACGCCATCCGCAACAAGCAGGTGGAACTGATCTTCAACACCACCGAAGGCGCCAAGGCTCTCTCAGATTCCCGCTCCATCCGCGAAGCCGCGCTGCTCAACAAGGTCCCCTATTTCACGACAGTCGCCGGATGTATCGCCGGCGCAGACGCCATCGAAGCCATGACCAACGGCGAGATCGAAGTCGCACCCTTGCAGAGCTATTTCGACGCAGCGTGAACCCAAAGCCTCTCTGCGTTCTAACCCGCAGGCCGGACTCTTGCGTCGCCCCCGCGTTTTGGTAGCGTGAAATCATGCGCGCAATCGACCAACTGAATCACTGGATGACCACCACCGGACGGTGCTCTGGCGATCCAATCGAGATTGTATCCCACTTCTGCACATCGCTGGTTGAAGCCGGAATTCCGCTTTGGCGGGTCAATATCGGCCAGCGCTTCGCCAATCCACTGCTCATCGCATGGGGCGTGGTTTGGACGCCGGACGGGACAAACGTCTACGACGTCACCCACGCGAGAATGCTCACCGACAGCTATGTCGGCAGTTCATTCGAGTATGTCTTCGAAAACCAAAAGCCTCTGCACAAAAGCCTGCGCAATCTGGACCCGCAAAAGGACCACGCCTCTTACCTTGAATTCGCAGCAGACGGCGGCACCGACTATTACGCTACCTTCCTGCAATATGGCGACGGCTCGCAACACGGTTGCACCTTTGCAACGCGCGCTGAAGAAGGCTTCGCGCCAGAACACTTGAGCATGATCGAAGCGGCGCGGTCGGGTCTATCATCGGCGATGGAGCCTATCACGATGCGCAAATCCACCCGTAGCCTGCTGCGCACCTATCTCGGCGCTGGTCCTGCTGAAGCTGTCTGGAGCGGATCAATCCAGCGCGGCGAACGCACCACGCTGGAAGCCATCATCATCTTTTCAGACCTGCGTGGCTTCACGTCGTTTTCAGAAACCCAAAGCGAGCAAGAGGTCTTTGAAGCGCTTGACGGTTATTTTGAAGTCGTTGTTCAGGCGGTGGAGAAAAACGGCGGCGAAGTCCTCAAATTCATGGGCGACGGCGTGTTGTCCATCTTGCCAATTGCGGAAGCAAACGACTTCGCCCGAAGGTGCCGGGACGCCGCAAATGCTGCCGAACAGATACTCGCCGATCTCTCGACACTGAACCAAAGCCGAAAGGAAGCGGGAAAATCCGAATTGGCAATCGGCATCGGCCTTCATGCCGGTGCCGTCAGCTATGGCAACATCGGTAGCCAAAGCAGATTGGATTTCACAGTCCTCGGACGTGCCGTAAATCTCGCTAGCCGGATCGAAAGCCTGACGAAAACACTGGAAACCAGCGTTTTGGCGACAGCATCCGTCGCCAACCACGCTCCCGAGCTGTTCAGGCAACGGGGCAAGCATAAGGTGCCTGGAGTAAGCGACCCCATCGAAGTCTTCGCGCTGACAAACGCGCCGAACGTGGGCTGAGATCGACCCTGCCAAACATTAACGATCATTAACTTGTCGCAATCTTGGTTCCTCATACTCTCGTTCCGGCCGACCCCAACGCCCAGAGTTTGGAGCCCCCATGACCAAAACCGCACAACGCCTTACCGCCAAAGACTTCGCACCGGAAATCCTCGAACTGTACGATTTCTACGCCCACGGCATGATCACCAAGCGGCAATTTCTCGACCGCGCTGCGAAGTTTACCGTCGCTGGCATGACAGCCGCCACCGTGCTGGGAATGATGTCGCCCGACTATGCGCTTGCGCAGCAAGTGTCCTTCAACGATCCTGAGATCGTACCTGAATACATCGATTACCCCTCCCCCAACGGCCACGGAACGGTGCGCGCCTATCAGGTTCGCCCCGCCAACACGGACGCCAAATTGCCCTCTGTCGTCGTGGTCCACGAAAACCGCGGCCTGAACCCCTATATCGAAGACGTCGCCCGCCGCTTGGCAAAGGCCGGTTTCATGGCCCTCGCCCCCGATGGTCTCACTTCAGTTGGTGGTTATCCCGGCAACGATGCAGAAGGGCGCGAATTGCAAAAGACGGTCGATCGCACAAAACTGCTCAACGACTTTTTCGCCGCTGTTGATTTTTTGATGAAACACGAAGGTTCGACCGGCAATGTCGGCATTACAGGCTTCTGTTATGGCGGGGGCGTATCAAACGCGGCAGCCGTTGCTTTCCCAGAATTGAAGGCGGCTGTCCCATATTATGGGCGTCAAGCCGCCGCCGAAGACGTTCCGAAAATTCAAGCGCCGTTGCTGCTGCACTATGGTGAACTCGACACCCGTATCAATGAAGGCTGGCCTGCCTACGAAGCAGCGTTGAAGGAGCATGCGAAGACTTACGAAGCTCATTTCTACGAAGGCGCTAACCACGGGTTCCACAACGACAGCACACCGCGCTACGACGAAGCGATGGCGAAGCTCTCATGGGAGCGCACGCTGGCCCATTTCCGCAAATACCTCGCTTAGCGAAATGCCAAGCCAACACAATCAGAAAGGGGGATCATCTCCCCCTTTCGTGTGCGCCTCTTGACCGAGCGGCAAGCGGTAGCCTAACTCCGCGCCTGCCAACGATGCACGCCGAGTTTCTGCCGATGACAACAGCCCCGACCCTCACCGAAATAGAAGCAGCAAGCGAGCAACTCGCGGGCCGCATCGTGGCGACACCAACTTTGACGCTCAATTCAGACCGCCTGCGCAGCGCCCTGCCGGATGACGCGTCGGTCGTCATGAAGATGGAACTCTTCCAGCAGGCAGGCTCATTTAAATCCCGTGGCGTGTTGCTGGCCATTGATGCGATGGACGATGCCGCCCGCGCGGCGGGCGTCACTGCTGTAAGCGCCGGCAATCATGCACTGGCAGTTTCGTGGGGCGCCCAAGCGGCGGCTCTCTCCGCCAAAGTCGTCATGCCCAAAACAGCCGATCCCGTGCGTGTGGAGGGCTGCAAAGCGCTCGGTGCGGAAGTGCTGCTGTGCGAGAATGTCGGCGATGCCTTTAAGGAAATGCAGCGATTGGTGGACGAAGAGGGCCGCACGATGCTGCACCCTTTCGAAAGCCCCTACATGACACTCGGAGCAGCGACCTGCGGCCTGGAACTCGCTCGCAGCGTGGCTCATCTCGACATTGCAATTATCCCCGTTGGCGGTGGCGGATTGATCTCCGGCATGGCTCACGCGATCAAACTCATCCACCCGAATTGTGAGATCATCGGTGTCGAACCACTTGGCGCAGACAGCATGTTCCGCTCGTTTGAAAAAGGCGAAGCGGTGCATCTCGATGGCGTGAACACGATGGCCGACAGCTTGGGCGCACCGATGGCCATGCCCGAGACTTTCGCGTTGACCAAAGCCAACGTTGCACGCATTGAGCGACTTGAGGAAAGCGCATTCCCACCCGCCATGCGGCTGCTTTACGATAGCTTGAAAATCGTTGCAGAACCTGCCTGCGCCGCCAGCTTTGCCGCGCTCATGGGCCCACTGAGGGGGGCATTGGAGGGAAAATCAGTTGCAATTATCGCTTGCGGCTCAAATATCGGTCTGGAAAAATACGCCAGACTGAGCGAATTGGGCGTTTGACGACACTTGATATTGCTTGACGCTCAAAATCCGCCCCCCATATACTTTCGCACGACAAGCTGCCAAAGGCGAAAGCCCCGTCAGCGCCCGACAGTCCCCAGAACATGGCCGTATCGCTTGCGGGTCAGATCCGCAGCGAAGAGCGTTTGTGTCAAAATTGAAGATGAAGAGGACCGACCTATGGAAAAGGTTCCGATGACAAAGCCGGGCTATGCCGCCCTGCAAGAAGAATTAAAGCGCCGCGCAGGCGTTGAGCGTCAGGCCATCGTGAAGGCTATTTCCGAAGCCCGCGAACACGGCGATCTGTCGGAAAATGCCGAGTATCATGCCGCAAAAGAACAGCAGAGCCTCAACGAAGGACGGATCAACGAATTGGAAGATGTGATCGCCCGCGCTGATGTGATCGATGTCGCCTCAATGTCCGGCGACACGATTAAATTTGGCGCAACTGTCACGTTGGTCGATGAAGACACAGATGAAGAAAAACACTATCAGATCGTGGGCGATCAGGAAGCGGACGTGTCCTTGGGCAAAATATCAATTTCCTCACCCATTTCCCGGGCCCTCATCGGCAAGGAAGAAGGCGACAGTGTAGAAGTAGCAGCCCCCGGCGGTGCACGCTCCTATGAGATTTTGAAGATTCAATACGTCTGATTCCAAAGGGCCACCCCATGATCGACCTCTACACATTCGGCACTCCGAACGGCAGAAAGGTTTCTATTGCACTTGAGGAGATGGGGCTGGCCTACCAAACGCATGTCATCAACATCACGCGGGACGAGCAGTTCAATCCGGCGTTCTTGAAAATTGCGCCAAACAACAAGATACCGGTAATCGTCGATCATGAAACGAATGTGACGATGATGGAGTCTGGCTCTATCCTTTATTATCTCGCGACCAAGAGCCAACAATTCATGCCGACGGTTCCACATTGGCATTGGGAAGCTATCGAGTGGCTCAACTGGCAAATGGGCGGGTTTGGCCCAATGCTGGGTCAAGCCAATCACTTCTTGCACTTTAATCCGGGCAAAAGTGAATATGCTGAGCAGCGCTATGCAATGGAGGCCCGACGCCTCTATGAAGTGCTCGACAAGCGCCTGGAAGATCGTGCTTATGTCGCAAATGAATACTCTATTGCAGACATGGCAATCTTTCCTTGGGTGGCGCGCTGGAGCTGGCAAAATATTGACATGGGAACCCTGCCCAACATCAAGCGCTGGTACTACGCCATCGCATCTCGCCCGGCGGTAAAGCGCGGCTATAACGTGCCAACCGAAGCCGAAATCCCTCTGCCGTAAAACGAAAGCGGGGCGCACTCTCATGACAAACGGCCCCAAAACCATCTGGCTTTTGACTGACGGCAAAGCCGGTGATCTTGCCCAATGCCAAGGTGTGGCAGCCTATTTCCCCCAATCCACTGTTGAAGAGCGCACGGTCAAACCCACCGGCATAACGACGCTTCCCATTCCCGGCATCAGGGTTCCTATCCGCGACAAGCCAACAACACCTGGCTCGCCCATTGCGCCACCCTTCCCCGACCTCGTAATTGCAACGGGTCGCCGCGTGTTGCCCTACCTCCACTCACTACAAAAAGCCTCGCCACAGACCAAAAGCGTGTTCCTCAAAAACCCTCGTCGTATGGGTGGCCATGTCGCAGATCTGATCTGGGCCCCCACCCACGACAGGATGTCGAAGCGGGGCTGGAAGGTAATCGAGACAGACACGTCCCCGCACCGGTTCACCCCGGATGCCTTGGCGCAAGGCGCTAGATCTGCGGTGCAACGCTTTCAAATTGCCAACCCGCCCGTGATTTCGATTTTCCTCGGCGGCGATAGCAAAGCTGTTCGCTGGACGGATGAGGCCATCAATCGATTCTGCCTCTGCCTTTCCAGCCTTCCAAAAGACAGCACAGTGCTCGTAACCCCTTCCAGGCGTACACCGGAAAAACTGCTGGCGGCCAGCAAGCGGGCGCTGGCCGAATACAATGCATGGTTTTGGGACGAAACCGGTAACAATCCTTATCTGGAAATGATGGCGATTGCCGATCAAATCATCGTCACCGGCGACAGCCACAACATGGTCTCGGAGGCTTTGGCTTCGGGCGCTGGCGTGCATGTTTTTCGACCACCCGACCTGAAACCGAAACTCCATCAATTTCTCGACACCATGACCCACCGGGGGACAATTCAAGATTTCAGCAAAGGCTTCAGCGCCTTTCGCACAAAGCCAATCGATGCCACGCCGGAAATTGCAGCTGCCGTGCAGGCGCTCTTCGACTAGGGTTTATTTCACTTTTGGGGGATGATCGCGCTTCTTGCTTGAAATGTGCACATTTGCATATCTAAATAAAGGTCATTCCTGAGCCCAATACGAGATTAAGTCATGGCGACCCGTCACACCAAAATGCTGATTATCGGCTCCGGCCCCGCCGGCTACACCGCCGCCATCTATGGCGCGCGCGCGTTGATGGAGCCGATCTTGATTTCTGGTGTGCAGCAAGGCGGCCAGCTTACCATCACCACAGATGTAGAGAATTACCCCGGTTATGCCGATCCCGTGCAGGGTCCGTGGATGATGGAGCAGATGTTGCAACAGGCAATCAATGTCGGCACGGAAGTTGTCACAGACACCATCACAAAAGCCGAACTTCGCACCCGTCCTTTCCGCTTTGAAGCCGATTCCGGCGACGTTTACACTGCAGACACGGTCATAATTTGCACCGGCGCACAGGCAAAATGGCTCGGACTGGAGTCAGAGCAAAAATTTCAGGGCTTCGGTGTTTCGGCTTGCGCCACCTGCGACGGCTTTTTCTACAAGGGCAAAGAAGTCATCGTGGTCGGCGGCGGCAACACAGCAGTCGAAGAGGCACTATACCTCTCCGGCCTTGCCGCCAAAGTCACGGTCATTCACCGCCGAGATGAATTCCGCGCCGAACGCATCCTCCAAGAACGTTTGTTCAAAAAGGAGAACGTCGAAATTCTCTGGGACAGCGAATTGGTGGAAGTAACCGGCAAAGACGGTCTGATGAAGTCCGTCACTGGCGCAAGCGTGAAAAACCGCAACACCGGCGAAATCAGCGAAATGCCCATTGACGGCATCTTCATTGCCATCGGCCACGCCCCAGCCGTGGACCTGTTCAAAGACCAATTGAAGCTCAAAACGTCCGGCTATCTTTGGACAGCACCAGACAGCACAGCGACCGAAATTCCCGGCGTTTATGCGGCTGGCGACGTCACAGACGATATTTACCGCCAGGCCGTCACAGCGGCAGGAATGGGCTGCATGGCAGCGCTCGAGGCCGAAAAATTCATCGCGGAGTTGGAAGCCGCCAGCGAAGCTGCGGAATAGTTTCTTTTCGTCCACTTAAAACGACATACCAAATCATCAAGGCACAATAAAAAGGCAGATGCCGATCAAAATCGGAACCTGCCCTGCATCCGCGCGTTGTTAGACCAGATGAATGATCGGATCCTCAAAGAAGCGATCATCCGTCGTCAACTGGAAACACAGACACGAGGATACAATACCATGAAAAAGACATTTATTGCCACAGCGCTCGCAACCGCTATTGCCGCACCATTGATGGCAACAAGCGCATTTACGGCCGCTCACACCGCATCATTCGTGCCATACGAAGCGAAAATGCTGGACGATAAAAAAATGGTCCGCGCATCCGATTTGATCGGCAAGTATGTCTACATTCTCCCAAAAGCTGGCTACGACAGCTGGGACTGGAACCAAATCGCTGAAATCAAAGAAGGCGAATGGAACAATGTCGGCGACGTCAACGATGTGATTTTGGGTCGTGACGGCTCGATCAAAGCAGTTGTTGTAGGAGTCGGTGGCTTTCTGGGAATGGGCGAGAAAGACGTCGCAGTGAAGATGGAAGCAATCAAGCTGCTACGCGAAAAAGGCAATGAGGCTGGATTCTTTGTTGCAATGAATGCCGATAAAGCGACGCTTGAAGCAGCGCCCGCCTTCAAAGGTATGTGATTCCTCAATCCGCAAACTTGTTGAATAGAAAAGGCGCTCTTCGGAGCGCCTTTTTTGGTTGTTTATTCCCTTCGCCCTTGCGCCACACTCGCCACGCCCACAATGTGCAGTTCTTAACTGCATAGGCGGAGGCCCCCATGAGCTTAGACTGGGACAAGTTGCGAATTTTTCACAAGGTCGCAAAGGCCGGCAGCTTCACCCATGCTGCCGACACGCTTAACCTTTCGCAATCTGCAATCAGCCGCCAAATCAGCGGGCTGGAAGAGGAAATCAAGGTTCCCCTCTTCCACCGGCACGCCCGCGGGCTAATTCTCACCGAACAGGGCGAAATTCTGTTCAAGGCGGCCGAAGAAATCACTGAAAAGGTCGAGCAAGCCACCAGCGAATTGACCGATTTTCGCGGAACTCCATCCGGCCCGCTTAAAGTTCACACAACAGTGGGCCTCGGGTCGGCATGGCTGGCAATTCGTCTCGGGCAATTTATCGACCAGTACCCTGAAATCGAAATTGAGCTGATCCTGAACAACCAGGAGCTTGATCTGGGCATGCGCGAGGCTGATTGTTCGCTGCGCCTGCGCCAGCCACAGCAGCCTGACATTATTCAGCGCAAATTGTTCACAGTGCATTTTCACGTTTTTGCCTCGAAAGACTATATTGAACGCTTCGGCGCTCCAAACTCGGTCGATGATCTTGAAAACCACCGCATCATCGTGTGGGGCGGCGAGGCTCCACGCTATCTCGATGATGTAAACTGGTTGCTCCATGCCGGAATGCCGCCGGGCGAAGCACGCAACCCGGTGGCCAAGATCAACTCAATCCTCGCCATCAAACGCGCCGTGCAGCGCGGAGCGGGCATTGCGTTGCTACCCGATTATTCAATCAACGATGCATCGAATCTTGTGCCCGTGATGACCGAAACCGACGTGCCAAGCTTCGACACATATTTCGCTTATTCCTCCGAATTGAGGAACTCGGCACGCCTGCACGCCTTCCGGGACTTCCTTCTGGAAGAAGCCCGCAACTGGAAATTCTAGATTTATCAGAGGTTTGCTTGACTTAGCGACCCATGCAGAGCACGCATAGCTATCATGCATCGATGGCAATTGCGGCACTGCACAAATTTTCCCATATTCACAGCGAGCGATGGAAACAGGCTACCTCCTCCCAGCCAATTCCATCAATCCTAAGCGAGACAACGGTCATTCCTCCCAGACCCCTCGCTATCAAGTTAGGCCGGTTCCGCTCCTCCCGCGGAACCGGCCTTTTGCTTTATAGTGTCTCCAATCGAGCGTATTCACCAAAGCGTGTTATTTGACCAAAACGTCAATTTTGCACTGGAAATCAGCACGATGCTGTCTTACCTAGCGCGTGCTCGGAACGCTTGCCGAGATTCGGGAAGGCCCGAAAAAACAATCGGTTAATAGGGGGCGCCAAGGCAATGCGCCCCACGATTGACGGTGTCAGCCCCGGCACACCTTACAGTTTATGCGATTGCCGGCCATCCGCAGGGGCGTGTGGCGGCCGGCATAGGCGCGCGTCCCAAGCGCAGCGCCTCGGAAGCCGGGAGTCCCTCACTCCCGGCTTCCCAAACTTTCCAAAAAAATTTTCACAAAGTGTCGATTTGGCGTTTTCCCGTTCGTCTCTAAAATGAAGGGGGCGGAATTTCACGACCTCCCAACCGAAGGAGAAGAACGATGCAATACATGCTCTTGATATATTCCAGCGAAGATATCACCCCAAAGCCGGGCACCGAAGAATTTGGCCCATTTATGCAGGGCTACATGGAAATGACCAACGCGGCTCGTGAAGCGGGGGTATTGGTCAACGGGGATGCTCTGCAAGATGTGGCGACCGCAACCACGGTTTCGGTGCGCAATGGCAAGACCCACGTCACCGATGGTCCTTTTGCTGAAACGAAAGAACAGTTGGGCGGCTATTATGTGCTCGACTGCAAGAATCTGGATGAAGCCATCAAGTATGCAGCGATGATCCCCAGTTCACAGCACGGACGTGTCGAAATCCGGCCTGTTGAGACTTTCGATTGAGACATCTTAGAGGAGAATCATGATGGAAAATCTATTCCAAGCCATGCCGCAACTGGCCGCTTACTCACCTTCATTTGTCGCCTGCGCGGTGTTGGTGCTCGCTGTTATCATTCAAGGGTTTCTCACCGGCGCGCTCGCTCTTGCGCCGGGACATCAATTGGCAGGACGGCCGCTAAAAAACGGACAGGAAGATCGCTCGTTCAGGGTCATGCGGACTTACGCCAATTCCACTGAAAACCTGCCCATGCTCACGTTGGCGCTTGTGCTTGCCATAGTGGCCAGCGTCCCTGCGGTCGCGGTCAACTGGATTGTCGGTCTGCATGTTGCAGCACGACTGGCCCATTGGGCGATTTACTACAGCGGCATCGGCAAAGAGGGCGAAGCCGGGCCACGCACCATCGCTTATGTGATCGGACTTTTGCTCAACTTGGCGCTTGCCGTGGCCGCGCTGTTCTATCTGGTCGCCTGATCCCATGCTGCCCCCACTCAAACCAAGCCAATCCATCGAGCGGATCGTGCGGGAAGAGTGGGGGCGCATCCTTGCCTCTTTGGTCAAGACTTTAGGCGGCAATTTCCAACTTGCCGAAGACGCTCTGCAGGACGCAGTGATCGTTGCGCTCGACAAATGGCAAACCGATGGCCTGCCCCGATCGCCCGCCGCGTGGCTCATCACAACCGCCAAGCGAAAAGCGCTGGACAGACTACGCCGCGACAGTAATTTCGCCAGCAAACAGGGCGAAATTTCCTATTTGCTCGATCTCGAAAACGAGGCCCACACGAAAGACGAGGATCACACCATACCCGATCAACGCCTTGAGATGATTTTCACTTGCTGCCATCCGGCGCTCGATGAAAAGACCAGCATTGCGCTGACCCTTCGCACACTCGGCGGGCTTTCAACGGCTGAAATTGCCAGCGCATTCCTCGATAAGCCGGAAGCGATGGCCCAGCGCCTTGTCCGTGCGCGCCATAAAATCACCAAGGCCGGTATTCCCTATCAGGTGCCAGATACCGACGCCCTACCCGAAAGGCTGACCGCAGTGCTTCGGGTGCTGTATCTCATCTTCAACGAGGGCTACGCGGCGCATTCCGGCGACCGCGTGTTTCGAACCGATCTGAGCGAAGAGGCCATTCGTCTGGCTCGGATCATCAGCACGCTGATGCCTAAAGATACCGAGATCGCAGGTCTTCTCGCACTTATGCTGCTACACGACGCCCGCCGCAATGCACGCACCCAAAGCGATGGCACGATGATCCCGCTCGAACACCAAAACCGCAATCGCTGGAATCGTTCGGCTATCAAAGAGGGTCAGGCAATTCTGCATGAAGCGATGGCGCAAAAACGCATCGGACCGTACCAAATCCAGGCCGCAATAAGCGCCCTGCATAACGAAAGCCCGTCGTGGGAACAGACCGATTGGCCACAAATTGAAGCTCTCTACACTACCCTGCAAGCCATCGAGCCGAGCCCCGTGGTGCAGCTCAATCTAGCCTATAGCGCATCGCACAGTCGCCCGCTGGTTCAAGTCCTGCAATTGCTTGACGAGCTTGAAACGCAATTGAAGACTTACCAACCGTTCCACGCCGCCAAGGCAGATATTCTTTCCCGCGCGGGCAAAACCAGCGAGGCAATCCGGTCATATGAAAAAGCCATTGCACTAGCGACCAACGACCGTGACGCCGCCTTCTTGCGCAGCAAATGCGATGCACTCGTCACTCGCCACTGACTTGATAGTTCACCGGCTGGATGAATTTCGGATCCTCGTGCCAATTCCAATAAAGCTGCGAAAGCTGACTGGTGACCGGACCGGCCACGCCGTTGGAAAACACGCGCTCGTTCATCTGCACAACAGCGACGACACCGCCGCCGGTTGTCGTGGCAAACACTTCATCCGCTTCCATCATTTCGGCCAGCAGAACGTCTTCTTCCACGCACTCAATCCCACACGCCGCGCACATTTCAATTGCCGTCCGGCGGGTAATGCCCTCCAACATGCCTCGGCGTGGCGTGCGAACGATACCATCCTTGACCATGAAAATGTTGAAGCCCGGCCCCTCGGTCACATTGCCATTTGTATCGACCAAAACCGTGTTGTCGTAGTGCGCTTGCTTCGCCGCGATCAGCCCTTGGGTGAAATCGCCCCAATGGTAATTCTTTGCAGTCGGGTCGACCGCTTCCGGCGCGATACGTTGCACGAAATCCGGCACCATCAGCTTCACGCCCCGCGCCACCATTTCCTCGGTGAACACCCAGACAAACGGCACGCACCATGCGTAGAAATGGTTGATGCAATCGCGCGGATCGCGGCTGCCGGGAATGCCCGGCACGCCGCGGCTTGCCACCAGCGAAACATAAGAGCGCTGCAAGCCCGACCGGGCGACGATAGCGTGAAGGATCTCCCGCATTTCACTGCGCGTCTGCGGCACATCCAGATGCAATTTGGCTATGCTTTCAAAGAAGCGATCGAGATAATCATCCATGCGGAAGAACACCCCATCCCAAACATGCACCACGTCATAGGTGATGTCGGAATGGGTCAGCCCCCAATCGAGCACCGAGATTTTCGCGTCCGCAATCGGCACGATCTCTCCCGCCATCCAAGCGGCGCCTTTGGAGAAATCGGGACCGACAGCGTCCATCAGTTCAGCTCAGCGAAGCGCAAAAATTCTGAATGCGCTCGCAGGCTTTCGTCAGGCTTTCCGTGTCCGTCGCATAGGAAATGCGGAAGTTCGGCCCCAGCCCGAAAGCCGAACCATGAACCACGGCCACGCCTTCCTGCTCCAGCAGCGCGGTGACGAAATCCTCGTCATTCTCCAGCACTTTGCCATCTTTGGTCTTCTTTCCCATCAGCTTTTCACAAGACGGGAACACGTAGAAAGCGCCATCCGGGCGCGGGCAATCCAGACCCGTGGCTTGGTTCAGCATCGAGACCACCAGATCACGGCGCTCTTCAAAAACCTTGCGCGAATCGTGGACATAATCCTGCGGGCCGTTCAGCGCCTCCACCGCCGCCCATTGCGCAATCGAACAAGCGCCCGATGTCTGCTGCCCCTGAATCATGTCCATCGCCTTGATCAGTTGCAGCGGTCCTGCCGCATAGCCAATGCGCCAGCCCGTCATGGCATAGGCCTTCGACACCCCGTTCATCGTCAGCGTCCGGTCGTATAGCGCAGGCTCTACCTCGACAGGTGTTGCGAATTTGAAATCGCCGTAGACGAGATGCTCATACATATCGTCGGTGAGCACCCAAACGTGCGGATGGCGCATCAGCACATCCGTCAGCGCCTTCAGTTCTTCATGGCTATAAGCCGCGCCGGATGGGTTGGACGGCGAGTTGAACATGAACCATTTGGTTTTCGGCGTGATCGCGGCTTCCAGATCTTCAGGGCGCAGCTTGAATTCGTTTTCGAGCGTGGTTTCCACAAACACGTTCTCGCCACCGCAAATCGCCACCATTTCAGGGTATGAAACCCAGTAAGGCGTCGGAATAATAACCTCATCGCCGGGGTTCAGCGTGGCCGCAAAGGCGTTGAACAAAACCTGCTTGCCGCCCGTACCGACGATCACCTGCGCCGGCTCATAATCCAGCCCGTTCTCGCGCTTGAACTTGTCGGCGATCGCCTTACGCAATTCGGGAATGCCGGAGACGGGCGTGTATTTCGTCTCGCCGCGATCCATCGCCGCTTTTGCCGCGTCCTTGATGTTGTCCGGCGTGTCAAAATCCGGCTCGCCCGCGCCCAGCCCGATCACATCCATCCCCGCCGCCTTCAACTCCCGCGCCTTCTGCGCAACGGCAATCGTGGCAGAGGGTTTTACGCGCGAAAGGCTATCGGCAAGAAATGCCATGGGTCTTCTCCAGATGATTTTTCAAGGGCAAGGCCAGACGGCCAAAAACGACGCGAACCTATGCGGGAATGGGGGCTAGGGCAAGGTGGGAGAAGCTCGAAACCCTTGCTTAAGCGCGTGTTTGCGCCGAGGGTGGATCGGCCCTGCGAAATTTGGAAAGTCTTATGAAAAAAGTCGCATTAGCGCTCATCGCCCTAATTGCTTTGCTGCACTTCTACATCGCTTGGTTTGAAATGTTCGCATGGACAACGCGTGGGCCAAGAGTTTTTGACACGTTTCCGCCAGAACTGTTCGAACAAACTGTCCAGATGGCCGCCAATCAAGGCATCTACAATGCCTTTTTAGCCGTCGGCCTTGTATGGGCGTTGCTGATCAAAGACCTCAAGTGGCAACGCAACGTGGCAACCTGCTTCTTAGGATTCGTCATCACCGCAGGTGTGGTTGCCGCCATAACGGTATCATTTAGGCCCGGTCTGGTTCAGATCGTTCCGGCAACAATCGCGCTCGTCCTTCTTCATCTTTCTTCGAGATCGACCAGCGCAATGCAAAAATCGTGAGAAAGCTCAAACGGTTCAAAACACGTTCGATTAAGTTAAGTTTCCAAAACTTTGAAAACCGACAGACAAACTGCACCTTTGTGTGTGGCTTCATCAATGATCACATGGAACTGTGCTAATACTAGCGCCGCTCAAAACCTCAAGTAGCCGAAAAATATGATTGCATATGTCACAGTTGGAGCGAATGATATGGAGAAGGCAGAGCGCTTTTACTCTGCATTCCTGCTTGGTCTCGGTTACCGTCTCGAACAGTATCATGGTGACTTAAGTTATGTGCTGCCGATGCAGGCAGGCCAGACATCGCCTCAACCAGATTTTTACGTCAAATCACCTTTCAATGGACACTCCGCATCTGCTGGCAATGGCAGCATGGTCGCGTTTGAGGCGCCATCACAGAAACACGTGCGGGAGCTCCATCATGCTGCGCTAACCGCAGGCGGCTCTGACGAAGGACAGCCCGGCTTTCGCAAATCGTATGGGTCCAATTTCTATGTTGGCTACCTTCGCGACCCGGATGGCAATAAAATCGCGCTGTTTTCAAACAATGCTGATGAACCGGGGCGCAACGAACAACGGTAAATCTCGTTCCGACGAGACATAACCGGCAATCCTGATCCAAAAGCAGCCCGATCCAACACCCAAACTCAAATTGCACGAACCCAATGATAGCCCTTCCGAACACTTTGAAAGAGCTTGTCAGAAACAGACATTTATACATAGACTTCCAACGGGGCGTGGATGGAAAAACCACGAAGGGATGGAAGAAATGGAAATCGGAATCAAAATTGTGCGCAGCCACCTTTGGGTGATTGCGCTCACCATAGCGGCCCTCACAGCCCTGCCCGCTCTCACCACATCCGCCTATGCCAGCGCCTGCGTCATCAATGTGGCACGTGGTGATGTTTTGAACATGCGCCAGCGGCCTACGTCCCGCTCACCCATCGTGCGTGCCATTCCACCCCGCGCCTGCAACATCCGCCTACGCGGCCAATATCAAGGCAATTGGGGGCGCGTGACCTATCGCGGACAGACCGGCTGGGTGAACATGCGCTTTATTGACGAAGGCGGCGATGAGGACGGCGCGATCCCCGCTTCTTTCTGCGTGAACACACCGGGCGATACGCTGAACTTCCGCTCCGGCCCCGGCACAGGCTTTCGCGTGGTCGGCGTTGGCACCCATCGTCAATGCGGGTTTACCCGCCTGGCGTGTCAGGGCCGCTGGTGCCAATTGCGCGGCAACGGCTTCACCGGATGGGCCAATATGCGCTTTATGCGGGCACGCTAGAAAAGCTGCCAGATCGACGGAACCAAAAGTTCGGTGCGGCGTCATTTTCGCAAGAACCTGAGCGCTGGCGTTAACCCTTTATTAACCATAAATCACACCGCCGCCGCAATTCGGCCACGCTCTGTGCGCGATTGCGCGGCATTGATAACCATAGGGTAGAAGTGACAAGGGAAAGGGTCGGAATAATGCAACCACTAAGCAATTCAACGACCAACCCACAGGTCGCAGCACGTCGCATGATCGAGGCGTCCCGCCGCACCCGTGCGCGGCTGGCTTCACTTCTCACACTCACGCTGATCAGTGCGTCGGGCGTTTTACTCTGGATCAATCTCGGCGTATTGATCGCATAACAAAACGCCGCGAGCGCCTTTTTCATGATAGTTTTAAGACTTGCCAAACGCATTGCGGTTTGGTCCACCACGGTTGTGGCCGTATTGGCATTGATCGCAGCATTGGGAGTGATGATTATGGGATGGGATAGCATTTGGGAAAAAATGGCCGGCCCTGCCGACCAGGGTCCCGTCAATTTTGCCACGCTGACGAAAACACCCAAGCCCAATCAGGCGCTTATCTGCCCCGAGGGCTTTTGCGCGGCCGCAGAGGCAAAAGGCCAAGTGGACCGCCAAAGTCCCATCTATGCGCTAAGCGCCGACCAGTTGAAGCAAGAATTGTTGAGATCGCTGGAAACGGAAAACGACCTCACCCGTGTCGATGACGAGAGTGAAGAAAACCGTATGCGCTTTGTTCAAAGAACAGCGCGACTGCGTTTTCCAGATTCAATCCGCGTTGAAATTGTGCCGCTCTCCAATGGCCGCTCCAGCATCGCACTTTACAGCCAAAGCCAGATTGGAACGTCCGATCTCGGCGTCAACGCAAAGCGAATGAACCGCTGGCTGAAGCGTCTCGCCCAGTTTGAAGCAAAAGTCTAAGCGGGCAGACGCAACGTTACCCGCAAGCCGCCAAGCGGTGAGTCATCCAGTTCAATCTGCCCGCCATGACGGTGCACAATATCCCGCGCAATCGACAGGCCAAGGCCGGTGCCGGATTCGTCCAGATTACGCGCCTCATCCAGCCGCACAAACGGTCTGAACACGGCCTCGCGGCTGCCTTCGGCAATGCCGGGGCCGTTGTCATCAAAATGCAGGAACAGCCATTTTTTGTTGCGAAAACCATGAACTTTGACCGTGTCGGCATAGCGAAAAGCATTCGACACCACGTTGGACAAGACACGCGAAAAGGCAGTTGGGCGCACATGAATCGTGGGATCACCGCTGAAGTCAGAGGACCATGTTTTGCCAGACGTTTCCGCTTCCCCTTCAAACCGCGCCAGCATTTCTGTCAGCGATACGTCCATCGCTTCTTCGCCCGTGTCGCCGCGTGCGAAGTCTAGATAGCCCTGCAACATGTTCTGCATGTCGTTGACGTCTTCCGTCAGCGCCTCGGTTTCGCGGCTCTGTGGAACAAGCGCCAGTTGCAAGCGAAAGCGCGTCAGCACGGTGCGCAGATCGTGGCTCACCCCGGCAAGCATCGCCGTGCGCTGCTCAATCGAACGCTCCACACGCTCCCGCATTTCCAGAAATGACACCGTCGCGCGGCGAACTTCCGCTGCACCCCGAGGCCGAAAATCCTCCGGCACAGGTTGCCCACGCCCAAATCGATCTGCGGCATCAGCGAGCCGCTGAATGGGCCTGATTTGATTGCGCAAGAACAACACAGCAATGGTCAACAGCACAAAAGCCGCCCCCACCATCCACAACAGAAAGATATGCGTGTTGGAAGCAGAAGCCTGACTTCGGCGGACAAAAAAGCGGATAACGTCATCACCGAGCTTGATGCGAATTTCCAACAATCCCGAGTTGCCCACCGTGTCGATCCAAAAGGGGCGCTTAAGCTGCCGGGTAATCTGCTCGGAAAGCGCGGTATCAAGAATGGAGAAAAACGGTTTCGGCGCCGGCGGCGGCAAATCTTCGTTTGGCAAAATCGTCATTTGCAACGCCAGACGCTCAGACGCGATGCGCCGCACGGTCTCAAGTTCGGTGTCCTGCGGATAGGTCTCAATCACGTCCACAAGCGCCGCAATATCGCGGACAACAGCGGTAGACAATCGGTCGGTCACGGATTGCCAGTGGCGCTCCATAAACACGAAGGTCATAACCGCTTGCAACAGAATCATCGGCGCGACGATGATGATGAGCGAGCGACCAAACAGGCCGGTCGGCATACGGTCCGCAAGCACGCGCGAGAGCCAGCGCCATTGGCGCCGCAGCGGACGGATGATCGTCATGGATATGTCGGTCAATGGCGGCGTGCCCGTGTGCTATTCGATGTGTAGCTTATACCCTATGCCACGCACGGTTTGCAGCCAAGTTGGGTTGCTCGGGTCGCCTTCTATTTTCCGACGCAGCCGATTGATCTGAACGTCGACGGTGCGCTCGTTTGCACCGGAATCCTCACCCGCCAAATCCATCCGCGGAACAACGTCACCCGCATTAGCGGCAAACAGCGACATGATTTCACGTTCGCGGTCGGTTAGCTTGAGGATCTGCCCGTCGCGCTTCAATTCTCGGGTCACTAAGGAAAATGCATAAGGCCCGAACAACACCTGCTCCACGTTCGGTGTCGGGTCTGGCAACACGCGCTTCATAATGGCGTTGATACGAAGCAGCAGTTCACGTGGGTCAAACGGCTTGGGCAGATAATCGTCTGCCCCGGCTTCCAGCCCCTTAATACGCGCTTCTGTTTCGCCCAACGCCGTCAGCATCAGCACCGGAACATCCAATTCTTCGCGGATAGAGCGGGTGAAATCCGTGCCCGATTCGCCGGGCATCATCACATCGACAATCAACAGATCAAACCGAAGCCCCTGTAGCTTGCGCCGAGCCTCGGCGGCATCAGCTGCCGTTGTGATGCGGTAGCCCTGTTCGGCCAAAAAGCGAGAAAGCAGGTCACGGATACGGCGGTCGTCGTCGATGACGAAGAGGTGGGGTGCATCGTCACCAGGAGGGGTTTCGCCTGCAAAAGCGCGCGGTTCGCTGCTTGCCATCGCTTCCATAAATTCTCTCCTCCACCTTGCCCTATGGGCTTTATTCGAGCTGTCCAATCAGCCTGTCGACCAGATGGTGCTCTTCCTCACGGATCATTCCGTATAGAAATCTCTCCACCAAAACCCGCTCTTGCGGCGCAATGTTTGCCAAAGCGTTGTGGATGCGAACAGATTGTCGATGGGTCAAATCAACGGAAAGATTGCGGCCTTTTTCAGTCGGGTGCAGCAATCGCCTGCGGCCATCAGTTGGGCTCGGCAATTGGACGAGAAACCCGCCATCCACCAATTCGCGCAAAACCGGCCCGAGGCTTTGCTTTGTAATGCGCAAAACCTCCAGCAATTCCGCCACCGAAAGCCCCGGCTCACGGTTTACAAAATGAAGTACCCGGTGGTGCGCGCGCCCAAATCCATACTCAGCCAGCATTTCATCAGCATCAGTCACGAAGTCGCGGTAAGCAAAGAAGAACAACTCAATCATCCGCAAATCGACGCCATCTGCAAATTCGAGCGGCTTTACAACCGGTTTTGCGTCTTTTTCGTCGTAAAACGGTTGTCTTGTGGCAAGTTCCGGCACTTTTTCACCTTTCAAAATACGTCAGGTAGGTTGACATATTTTTTCAGCCATTCATAGTCCCCGTCCGATCTTGGATGCGGGCAAACGTTCCCGCAAGTTTGAAAGACTAGAACAATGGCTGGCGTTTCCTTCGACAAACTGGATGGTGTTATCTGGTATAACGGCGAATTTGTGAAATGGGAGGACGCACAAGTCCACGTGCTCACACACGGCTTGCACTATGCATCGTCGGTGTTTGAAGGCGAACGCGCCTATGGTGGCGAGATTTTCGAACTCACCAAACACTCGCAACGCTTACACGACTCCGCCAAAATGATGGGTTTCGAAATCCCCTATTCGGTTCAGGAGCTTGACGACGCCTGTCGCGAAACGCTCAAGCGCCAAGGCTTAACCAACGCCTATGTGCGCCCAATCGCTTGGCGCGGTTCGGAAATGATGGGCGTTTCGGCACAGCACAACTCCATCAACACCGCTATCGCCGTTTGGGACTGGCCCAGCTATTTCGATCCTGAGCAGAAGATGAAGGGCATTCGCCTCGACATCGCAGAATGGAAACGCCCCGATCCGGCGACAATCCCCTGCAAGGCCAAAGCAGCCGGTCTCTACATGATCTGCACGCTCTCCAAACACGCAGCTGAAGCCAAGGGCTATGCCGACGCGCTGATGTTCGACTATCGCGGGCAAATCGCGGAAGCCACGGGCGCGAACGTGTTCTTCACCCAAGGCAACGAAATCCACACGCCAACGCCAGATTGTTTCCTCGACGGCATCACCCGCCAAACAGTGATCGGGCTGGCGAAAAAGCGCCAGTTCAAAGTGATTGAACGCGCCATCATGCCAGACGAAATGGCAACGTTTGAGGAGTGCTTTATCACAGGCTCAGCAGCCGAAGTGACGCCTGTTTCCGAAATCGGCCCTTATAATTTCCAGCCCGGCGCGATCTGCAAACAGATGGTGGAGGACTACACCGCAGCAGTTACACCGAAATAGGCTCAATACCTGCAGCGAGGCTTGGTTAACCAAAGGTAAAGATTTTTGCTAAAATGCCGAAGATCGAAGGTTTTGGCGTTTGACTCTGCCCGTTTGCACAGCTTTATTCCGGCTCGCTGCATTTCGCGGCCTCGATTTCAGAGGGAATTTACAAAATGATGGATCTTCTTATCCAGTACGGCGTGCCGATTATTACAGGCATGATGGGCGGTGGCGCGGCCTCCGGCATGATGAAAAACGTTGCGCTTGGCATGTTGCCCAAGCTCCTGTCCGGTGGCCTCGGCGGTCTGGCTGGCGGCGCGGCAGCGCTTGGCCCACTTGCCGGAATGCTCGGTGGCGCAGCCATGGGTGACGCTGGCGCAGCGGCGGCCCCTGCTGGCCTAGACATCGGCAGCCTCGTCGGCGGCGCAGTTGGCGGTGGTGCCGGTGGCGCGATCCTGACAGGCATCGTCGGCAAGCTGATGGGCGGCGCCAAATAAGGCACGCTTTCAACGATGAATTAGAAAAGGGCGGCTGTTTCAGCCGCCCTTTTTTGTGCAAGATCATGCCAATCAAAACTGAAAGACCGCACCGTATGTCTCAACTCAAAATCGCCATCGTTCCCGTCACCGCCTTTCAGCAAAATTGCACGCTGATTTGGGACGACGAGACAAATGAAGGCGTGGTGATTGATCCGGGCGGTGATTTGGATCGCATTAAAGGAGCCATTGACGAGATCGGCATGAAGGTAACGGCAATCTGGCTCACCCACGGTCATATCGACCACGCGGCTGGAGCGATGGATCTCTCGGAAGCGCTCGGCGTCGACATTATCGGCCCCCACAAAGACGACACGCCTTTGCTGGAAGGTCTGGAACAGCAGGCCAAAATGTTTGGCCTTGATGGCACTGTGCGCAACGTTACCCCGACCCGCTGGCTGGAAGAAGGCGACACGCTCTCCATAGGCGATCACGAATTTGCAGTTTACCATTGCCCCGGCCACGCGCCCGGCCACGTAGTTTTCTACAACGCCAAAGCAGGCTTCGCCCATGTTGGTGATGTGTTGTTTGACGGCTCCATTGGCCGCACAGACCTGCCCGGCGGCGATCATGAAACGCTGATAAAGTCGATCAAAACGAAACTGATGGCATGGCCGGACGAAGTGCAATTCATTTGTGGGCACGGGCCGGCAAGCTCAATCGGAAAAGAAAGAGCGACCAATCCATTCCTGAATTGATCGCTCCGACGGCTCCCTGTCCGCAAGCGGACCTTTGAGCGTCAAGGGCTTATTGGCCCCGACTAATTGACCGCGCGGGCGATCTCTTTTTCCAGCATCGCATACTCGGCGCAGTCTGTGCCGCAACGCTTTTCGATTTCAGCAAGCTGTTCACGCGCCATGTCGACACGGCCAAGCTGGAGATAGGCCTCACCCATGTATTCACGAACCAGCGTGTAATTCGGGTCGATTTTCAAAGCCGCTTGGTAGTAGCGAAGCCCGCCTTCAATATCGCCCATCTTGCGAGTCGTGAAACCTAGATAGTTCAATATACGGGGATCACGTTGGTCCTGCGCTTGCAGCAAAACAAACTTCGCCTCGTCATAACGCTTTTCATAAGCCAAGCCGCGCGCGACTTCGTAGATGTTGTCGTTATCGAGAGAGGACGACTTCTTTGCAGCGACACATTTTTTGTTTCGCTTGTCCCACACCTTGCCTTTTTTGCAGCTTG
This sequence comes from Pseudahrensia aquimaris, assembly GCF_042676045.1. Lineage (NCBI taxonomy): Bacteria > Pseudomonadati > Pseudomonadota > Alphaproteobacteria > Hyphomicrobiales > Ahrensiaceae > Pseudahrensia > Pseudahrensia aquimaris. The sequence goes on from NZ_JBHTJV010000005.1 coordinate 151,341, forward strand.
GCGTGGTTGTAGTCGTGCCGCCACCGCCAGCAGCAAACGAAGGAAGCGGTGCAACAAGCGATAAAGCTATCGCTGCGGCAGAAAGGGTTTTGATTGAACGCAATGACATAATGGCCTCGCTTATTTGATGTTACGGCGGAAGTTACGATCCAACCATGCATTAGGTTTCTCTTAAACCCAAGGCAGACCGCATACCATGTGGCACTGTGACAGCAGCTTGTGGCGGGAAACAGGGCAACCGACAAATTATTTGCTCGTTTCCGCACCCCACTGCATGTAAACAGCGGCGGTGAACAATCCAGAAGCCGTTGCCATGCACCGTTCAATCGCAAACTCATTGCTGTTGCTGGCAGGCCTCGTCTGGGGCCTCGGTTTTGTTGCCCAAGCGTCGGCGATGGACGATATCGGCCCATTCCAGTTCGTCGCTTTCCGGTTTATCTTGGCGACAATCATCGTTGCCCCTTTTGCGTTCATGGAAGGCCGCAAAGAACGAGCCAGAGGCATCGCACAACTCCACACGCGCGACTGGAGCGCGATGGTGACCCTCGGCCTCGTCTTCTTCGCGATGATGATTTTGCAACAGATTGGGCTTCTGGCGACCAGCGTGACCAATGCAGGCATGTTGACCGGCCTCTATGTCATTTTCACCCCGATCCTGGCACTTATGCTTTGGAAACAGGCCCAACCAATCTTCCTGTGGCCCGCCGCATTGTTGGCATTCTTCGGCATATGGCTGCTTGGCGGGGGCGGTATGTCGAATTTCACTTGGGGTGACGCAGTCGTCATCGCCGCGGCTTTATTAGCAGCATTTCAGGTCATTCTGGTCGGAACAATCGGCATGCGCATCGGCCGACCCGTTCTCATTGCCTGCGCACAGTTCGCAGTAACCGGCATCGTGGCATTCGTTGGCTTCTTGCTCGTTCGCGGATTCGATTGGAGTTACGAACCCGCGTTTTCAGTGGCCACACTCATCGCAGCAGGCCCAGAAATCCTCTACGCCGCCGCTTTTGCAGGTGGACTGGCCTTCACACTCCAAGCCATCGCCCAACGCCACACAGGCTCCGGCGATGCAGCGATTCTTCTGTCGTCAGAAGCCTTATTCGCTGCCCTTGGCGGAGCGATCCTGTTGGGCGAGCGATTGGACTGGCTGGGCTATCTCGGTTGCCTATGCCTGTTCACCGCCATCGTCGCAGTATCCTGGCTATCGGCAAAGGCGGAGGAAAAACAACTGGCTGCAAAAACCTAGTCAGCAACCGCAGCGCTCTCCAAAACGCTAGAGCAAGCGTGCGCCATTAGGCACCGGCTTATCACTCGCCGCCAGAACGATAGCACCATCCTCATCGGCAAAACCAAGCGTCAGCACTTCCGACATAAACGGTCCGATCTGGCGTGGCGGAAAATTCACCACTGCCATCACCTGACGACCCACCAAATCCTCCGGCTCATAATGAACCGTTATCTGCGCAGACGACTTCTTGCGTCCGACCTCATCACCGAAATCGATTACCAGCTTGATGGCAGGCTTGTGCGCTTCTGGGAAAGGCATGGCCTCCACCACCGTGCCAACGCGAATATCGACTCGCATATAATCGTCAAACGTGATCGTCTCGCTCACCATGGCAGGCTAGCCCTTCGATAATTCTTCCGACCGCTGCGCTGCAGCCGCAACAGCCCGCTCCATTAGCTTGGGAAATCCATCCGCCGCCATCAAAACTTCAAGTGCGGCTTGCGTAGTGCCATTCGGCGATGTCACATTTTCGCGCAATTGGGTGGGCGACAAATCCGACTGCGCCATCAGCGCCCCTGCACCGCTCACCGTCGCCTGCGCCAATTGCGCAGAGAGTTCCACAGGCAGACCAGCAGACACACCTGCCTGCGCGAGCGCTTCGGCAAGATGAAAAACATAAGCTGGCCCACTGCCAGAAACGCCCGTCACAGCGTCCATAAGTTTTTCATCGTTAATCCAGGCCACCTGCCCGATCGCCGCCAGAAGGTCACTCACTGCATCGCACTGCGCGTTGGAAACACCGCCGTTTGCAACACAAACAGTGATGCCCTGTTGCACTTGCGCAGGTGTGTTGGGCATGGCTCGGATAATGCGCGGGGAGACCCGGGAAAAAGGTGCAGCCAATTGCGCTATCGTCGTGCCAGCCGCCACGGAAACCAACACGTTCTCCGCGTTGACCAGTGAGGTTAGTCCTTCCAGAACTGCACCCATAATCTGGGGTTTAACTGCAACCAAAAGCACATCAGGTGCAGAAACACCTTCTGCGGACACACGCAAATCCACGCCAAATTTTTGCATCATATCCGCCATCGGCTGCGGCGGCTGTGGGTCGATCACGGTGATGGACTTCGGATCACGCCCCGCCTCCAACCATCCGGCCAGCATCGCACCGCCCATGTTACCCACACCAACAAGGCAGAGTTTGAGGGCGCTCATTTCACGCCTCACCGACAGTGTCGAACAGCACATTGTCCAGCGCTTCGCCTGCGCTGCGACCGGCCCACACGACATATTGAAAAGCCTGATAATACCGCTCGCAAGCGTTCAGCGCCGATGCCAACAAGCACTCGATCTGCTGATCGTTCGCTTCAGCACCACCAGCGAGAGGCATCGCATGGCGGAACATCACAGAGCCGTCCTGCAACCAAAGATCAAAATGACCAAACAGCATTTGCTCGTTGATCATCGACATCAGCCGCATGGTCTCGATAAGCCGCGCATCGGGTACACGCATATCAAAAGCGCAAGCGACATGCAGCGCTTCAAACTCGGCCATCCACGAGAACGAGACCGAATAATCGGTCCATACCCCTTGGACCAAAACCGCTAATTCGTCTTCGCCGGGGCGTTCAAACGACCACTCATTAGCGAAAGCAACGCTCTCGACGGCGTCGACTGGATTCACCCCAACATTGATTGAAAAATCTTCCAGGCTCATGCGAGCTCCAGCTCCCGTGTCAAAGCATCCCCGTGTGCAGAATCGATAGTTCAACTCCAACACGCTCAAAATGCGTTTCATTTGCAACTTCATCGAACGGGGCAAACAGCCCAACACATCCGAATCAAACAACTTTTCACGAGATTACCCGTCAGCCGCCGCTGGCAAACCCCGGGCGAACCGCCGTGCACGAAAAAGCGCACAAAGCAGATGAATCAACTCGCCAGCAGCAAGCTGTAAGGGATTCAGAAGACTCGGAATTTCAGCACTTTTCCACACCAAACCGCGCAGGACGTTTTCCTGTGGGCAAAAGCAGCATGGAGGCTGTGGATTAGGAAAGGCTTAGGATTTTTTGGCAGCAGGCTTCTTGGCCGGCGCTTTTTTCGCTCCGCCCATCGCCGCTTTCAGCTCTTCAAGTTCGGCACGAAGCGCTTCATTTTCCATCCGTGCTTTTGAAGCCATTTCCTTCACGGCTTCAAATTCGTCGCGCTGAACCAAATCCATCTGTGACAGAAAACGCTCACCCTGCGATTTGATCGCAGTCTCCACTTCGCGGCGCGCGCCTTGGGCGACGCCCGTGGCGTCCGTCAGCAGCTTGGCGAATTCGTCAAAAATACGGCTTGGTCCTTGGGACATGGTCTAACGGCTTTCAAAACTTCGTTGCGACGAACACATAAGCAGCATTGCGCAATGCTTCAACCGCCACAATGCGTCACGATGAACGCCCGCTTAGCGCGAGCCTTGCGAGGCGTCGCGGAAACGGGCAAGAGCAGACCGCAACCGAAGGAAAGCAGTCGCCCATGCCCCCGCTCGAAATCAACCAACTGGCCATCGTCTTTCCAGCCATTGATCCCGTTGCGCTGCAAATCGGTCCGCTCTCGGTGCACTGGTATGGCATCGGATATGTGGTCTCCATTCTGCTCGGCTGGTGGTTCGCTCGGCTGCTGGTTTCCACGCCGCGCTTATGGCCCGAGGGCGGCGCACCGTTTGGCAAAGAAGACCTTGACGATTTCCTCACATGGGCAGTCATCGGCATCATCGCAGGCGGACGCCTTGGCTACGTGCTGTTTTACAATCTTGGCTACTACCTGTCCAACCCGCTGCAAATTCCTGCCGTCTGGGACGGCGGCATGAGCTTCCACGGCGGTGCGCTGGGCACGATTGTTGCGATGATGTTGTTCGCCAGATCGCGCGGCTTCACCGCGTTTTCGCTGCTGGATGTGATCGCCACCGCTTCGTGCTTTGGCATGTTCCTCGTTCGCATCGCCAATTTCATAAATTCCGAACTCTGGGGTCGCACGACAGATGTGGCCTGGGGCGTCATCTTCCCCAATGGCGGGCCGGAACCACGCCATCCCAGCCAATTGTATGAAAGCTTTCTGGAAGGTGCAGTTCTGTTCGCCGTGCTGAACCTGCTGATCTGGAAATACGGCAAACTGAAATCGCCGGGCTTCATCGGTGGCGCTTGGGTGTTGGGTTACGGCGTGGCCCGCATCATTGTTGAATTCTTTCGCCAGCCGGACGCGCATCTTGGCTATCTCGCAGGCGATTGGCTGACGATGGGCATGGTGCTGTCGATACCCATGCTGCTGATCGGCGTTTGGGGCATGGCAACCGCCAGCCAACGTTCGGTCTGGCGCACGCAGCGCCCCGAGACTTCATGAACAAACTGGAAGAGAACATCCGCCTATTGATCGCGGAAACCGGCCCCCTGTCGGTCGGCGAATACATGACGCTGTGCCTGACCCACCCGACCCACGGCTATTACACAACCGGCAATCCAGTCGGAGGCCGCGCTTCGGCGGAGCGCGAAGGTGGCGATTTCATCACCGCGCCGGAGATCAGCCAGATGTTCGGCGAATTGATCGGCGTGTGGGTGATGGAAGTCTGGCAGGCACTGGGCCGTCCCGACCCGTTCAATCTGGTGGAGCTTGGCCCCGGTCGCGGCACGCTGATGCGCGATCTGCTGAAAGCGGGCCAAGCCATGCCCGGCTTCCTGCCCGCCGCCCGCATCACGCTAGTTGAAGTCTCCCCCACGCTCGGCGAACAGCAATCTCTGACACTCGGCCGCCACAGCGGTCAGATCACGTGGCGGCGCGATCTTTCCGAACTGCCCGATAGGCCCACCATCGTCATCGCCAACGAATTCCTCGACGCCCTGCCCTTTCGCCAATGGATCAAACAAGGCGACGACTGGCTGGAACGCGGCGTCGGCGTGGTCGATGATGCGCTGGCCTTTGTCACCCGTTCGGCAACGTTGCCGAAGTCCGAAGCACCACAAGATGAAAGCCTGCCCGATGGCAGCATATTCGAGACAGCGCCTGCCCGCGAAGGCTTTGTCGCCTCGATTGCCGATACCCTTACGCCAAAAAACGGCGCGGCGCTTTTCATCGACTACGGCCATCTCCGCTCAAAAACCGGCGACACATTTCAAGCCCTGCGAGACCACGCCCATGTCTCAACCCTCGACGCCCCCGGCGAGAGCGATCTGACCAGTCATGTTGATTTTGAGCCACTGGCCGCCATCGCCAAAGCGCGTGGCTGTGTCGTGCCAACACCCGTCACCCAAAGTGAATTCCTGCTCTCGCTCGGTCTGCTGGAACGCGCCGGAACGCTCGGCCATGGCCGCGATTCCCGCGTTCAGGAAATGCTGCAAGCAGCGGTCGAACGTCTCGCGGGGCCAAACCAGATGGGCGACTTGTTCAAAGTCTTCGCTTTCGGCGCACCGGCAAGCCTCGGCGAACGCTGGCCCGGCTTTGTGTGAGGTGCTAGCCTTGCGCCCTTGCACCCCATTCACTGCCGCCCAATGATGTTTTCATGACCGATCAAGCCGAATTCCTCAGCGCCGATGCGCTTGCAGCCATGTCAGGCATATCTCACGCCTTCTTCACCACGCGCGGTGGAGTTTCCGGCGGCATCTACGAAAGCCTCAATGCCGGCCTCGGCTCGGACGATGATCGCGCCAACGTCGTCGAAAACCGCCGCCGCATGGCGGCTGCGCTGGGCAGCGAGCGCGGCGACATAGCCTCGCCCTATCAAGTCCATTCCCCCGATGTGGTTGTGGTGAGCGATCTGTTTACCGACGAGCGCCCGAAGGCCGATGGCATCGTCACCACCACCCCAAACCTGCCTATCGGCATCGTCACCGCCGATTGCGGCCCCGTGCTTTTTGCCGACGAAAAGGCCGGAGTGATCGGCGCTTGCCATGCCGGATGGGGCGGTGCGCTGAAGGGCGTGCTGGAGAACACGATTGAGACGATGGAAGGCCTCGGCGCAAACCGAGCGGACATTCGCACGGTGCTTGGCCCCACCATTTCCCATGCAAATTACGAAGTCGGCCCGAATTTTCCTGCCCCGTTCATTGAGCGCGACGCCAACGCCGCCAAACACTTCACGCCGTCGAAAAACGCCGGCCACCACATGTTTGACCTGCCAGCCTACATCGTCGAACGTTTGAGCGCGGCAGGTGTTGCAGGCTCAGCCCTGCCCGTCTGCACCTATGCGGGCGAAGACCAATTCTATTCATACCGCCGCACCACCCACAAAGGTGGCGGTGATTACGGACGCCAAATGTCAGCCATCATGCTGCGGGGAGACTGATCATGTTGCACTTTTCCGAAGAAGAATTCGCCAACCGCCGCGCCAGCGTTCAATCGAAAATGAAAGAGCGCAGTCTCGACGCCCTGCTGCTTTTTTCGCAGGAAAGCATGTATTGGCTCACGGGCTACGACACGTTCGGCTATTGCTTCTTCCAATGCCTCGTTTTCAAGGCCAACGGCGACATGGCACTGCTCACCCGCTCCGCCGATCTGCGCCAAGCGCGGCACACGTCCAACATTGATACCATCGTGCTTTGGACAGACAGCGCCACCGCCAATCCGTCCCAAGACCTTAAACGCTTGATGGGTGATATGGACCTTCTCGGCGGACGCATCGGCGTTGAATATGACACCCACGGCCTCACAGCCCACGAAGGCCGCAGGTTGGAAGACGCCATGCGCTCCTTCGCTAAGCTCGAAGACGCATCAAAACTCGTCCACGGACTGCGCATTGTAAAAAGCGAAGAGGAAATCGCCCACGTCAAGAAAGCCGCCAAATACGCTGACCTCGCTTTGGACGCCGCATTGAAAACGACAAAGGCAGGCGCAGACGAAGGCAAAATTCTCGCCGCCATGCAGGGCGCGGTGCTGGAAGCGGGCGGCGACTATCCCGGCAATCCGTTCATTCTCGGTTCCGGCGAAGACGCCCTGCTGTGCCGCTACAAATCCGGCCGTCGCAAACTGTCCAAAAACGACCAGATGACCATCGAATGGGCGGGCGTGTCCGCCCAATACCATGTTGCCATGATGCGCACGCTGATCGTCGGCAAGCCAAAAGCAGAACACGAACACCATTTCCAGGCCGCCCACGATGCGCTGAAAGCCGTTGAGGCCGCGATGATCCCCGGCAACACATTTGGCGATATCTACAAGGCCCACGCCGACACGATGGACAATGCGGGCCTCTCCCGCCACCGCCTCAACGCCTGCGGCTACGGCCTCGGCGCGCGGTACGCGCCCTGCTGGATGGACGGGCCAATGTTCTATTCCGGCAATCCCACCAAAGTGGAACCGAACCAAGTGCTATTCGCGCACATGATCATCATGGACAGCGACAGCGAAACGGCCATGTGCCTGGGCCACACGTATTTGACCACAGAAGGCAAACCCAAAGCGCTATCGCGCCACGGTTTAGACTTCATCGCCCTATAGCGATGGTAAGTATGAAACACCTTACTATCGCTGGCCCACTTGCGGCATTGGCCTTGGCCGGAACTTTGGCCAGTTGCACGACAGACAACACGTTGTCGCCAGCGCGTGCGCCGGCTTCGCAAGCCCAAACCGGGGCTCCTGCCACAACTCCCACTGGTCAACCCATTGTTGTACGCATTGGCAGCTTGGCGGGTCCGCCCGCAGGCAAGACGGATGATCTGCGCGAAACGTTGGAAGCAACTGCACCGCAACAAGGCATTGAGGTCGTCAAAGACCAGCGCAAGACGCCACAATACGTGCTGTCTGCTCAACTCAACGCGCTCCCGCAGGGCGATACCACAATCGTGTCCCATGTCTGGACGGTGAGCGATCTCCAAGGCGCCACGCTTCACCAGTTCACCCTGAGCGAAACCCAAGAGGGTTCATCGAATTTCGCATGGGGTGGCGTGAACAAGGAAACCCTCACCCGAATAGCCGAAAGCGCTCTTTCAGCATTTGCGGTGTGGAATGGCTCTCGCTGAGGGAAAAGCACAAATAATCTGTGGCGAGGCCGATAAGCGTTTTGCGCTTTTGCAGACGCGTTGCTAAGACACCGCCACAAACTGTGGCTGCGGCCAGACCAGCGTGATCTTTCCCGATGAAACTTTTCTCCGGCAACGCGAACAAATCGCTCAGCGAAGACATAGCAAAATATCTTGACACAACCTTGGGCAACGCGGTCGTGCGCCGCTTTGCCGATCAGGAAATCTTCGTTGAAATTCGCGAAAATGTGCGCGGCGAAGACGTCTTCATCATCCAGTCCACGTCTTTTCCCGCCAACGATCACCTGATGGAAATGCTCATCATGATCGACGCTGCCCGCCGCTCGTCTGCACGGCGCATAACGGCAGTGCTGCCCTATTTCGGCTATGCCCGCCAGGACCGCAAACCAGGCCCCCGCACGCCCATTTCAGCCAAACTGGTCGCGAATTTGATCACCGAAGCCGGTGCAGACCGCGTTTTGACGCTCGATCTTCACGCAGGGCAAATTCAAGGTTTCTTCGATATTCCGACCGACAACCTCTACGCCGTGCCCGTCATGGCCCGCGACGTGAAGGCAAACTACGACATCGACAATGTCATGGTCGTTTCGCCGGACGTCGGCGGTGTGGTCCGCGCCCGTGCTTTGGCAAGCCGTCTAAACGCGCCGCTAGCCATCGTGGACAAACGACGCGACAAGCCTGGCCAGTCGGAAGTCATGAATGTAATCGGTGACGTGACGGGCAAAGACTGCCTGCTTATCGACGACATTATCGATTCCGGCGGCACCCTTTGCAACGCGGCTGAAGCTCTGCTCGCCAACGGGGCGACATCCGTAACCGCTTATATTTCCCACGGTGTGCTCTCAGGCGGCGCGGTGGCGCGCATCACATCTTCCAAGCTCAAAGAACTGGTCATTACCGATTCAATAGAGCCAACCAGCGCCATTCTGGCCGCTCACAACATCCGCGTGACAACGATTGCAGACCTCTTCGGCGAAGCCATCAACCGCACCGCGCTGGAACAGTCGGTATCAAGCCTGTTCGATTGATATGATGGAGCGCAACGGATACGTAACAAGACGCACAACGGCTGGGCGTGGAAGCTACGCGTGGCATGATTGCGATATTGGAAAAGCTGTTGCTTTGGTGAAGGGAAGATAACGGTTCAATTCGGCGAAAATCTGAAATTTGAACTATCGGTTTACCCCTATCACGGCATCAACATCATGTGCGCTTTGTGCACCAACCCACCATTGCGCCCCTCTTGCCACTTGCCCCCCTCCCCGCTATACGTCCGCCACCGCGCCGACACCCTTGGAGGCAGCGCGGGTCAATTTTACCGATTTTCGGAAATTTGAGCCTCGCGCCGCGGCGCGCAGGCACCTCACACACAGATGCTTAGGAGCATATTATGAGCGACAACACGCTTACGGCCCAAGCTCGCGACCGTGTCGGCAAGGGGGCCGCACGGGAATTGCGACGCAACAATATGGTGCCAGCCGTCATTTATGGCGACAAAAAAGACCCATTCCCCATCGCCCTTCCCATCAAGGAAGTGACGAAAAAAATCCATTCCGGTGGCTTTATGACCAACATTTTGACCATCGAAGTTGATGGCCAAAAACATCAGGCTCTGCCGAAGGATTACCAGCTGCATCCGGTCAAAGACACCGTCATGCACGTCGATCTGCTGCGCGTTTCGCGCAACACGGTTGTGACCGTTGAAGTGCCTGTGCATTTCGAAAACGAAGAAACCTGCCCTGGCCTGAAAGCCGGTGGCGTGTTGAACGTTGTGCGCCACACCGTTGAGGTGAACTGCCCGGCAACCGACATTCCGGAATTCTTCTCCGTCGATCTGAGCGCACTGGAACTGGGCGACAGCGCCAACATTTCCATGGTTGCACTGCCCGAAGGTGTGGTGCCAACGATCACCGACCGCGACTTCACCATTGCCACCATCGCAACGCCTGCTGGCCTGCGCTCTGACGGCACGGAAGACGAGGATGAAGGCGCACCAGAGGCACCGGAAACCGAAGTCATCAACCAGAAGTCCGAAGACGAGGACGGCGAGTAAATCTCGCTTTAGGAGGGCACCAAAATGCGCCTCTTGGTTGGCCTTGGAAATCCAGGGCAGAAATACGAAAAACACCGGCACAATGTCGGCTTCATGGCGGTGGACGCAGTCCATCGCCATGAAAGTTTGAGTTCCTGGAAGCCGAAGTTTCAGGCACTCACTGCCGAAGGCACAATCGGTGGTGAAAAAGTCCTGCTCATCAAACCCACCACATACATGAACGATTCAGGCCGCGCCGTGGCCGAGGCCGCGCGCTTTTACAAGCTGGAACCTGCGGACGTGATCGTCCTATATGACGAACTCGATCTCGCCCCCGGCAAAGTCCGCATCAAAACGGGCGGCGGCGCTGGCGGTCACAACGGCATCCGCTCCATCGACGCTCATTTGGGCAAGGATTACAGCCGTGTCCGCATCGGCATCGGCCATCCCGGCCACAAGGATCGGGTTACGGGCCACGTGCTGGGGGATTTCGCAAAGGCCGATCACGAATGGCTCGACCCGCTGCTAGACGAAATCGGCCGCAATGCCGACCTGCTGGTCAAAGGTGAAGACGCGGCCTTTATGAACAAGCTGGCGCTCACCACTCAATCCAACGAACCATCAGGCGCACGCGGCCAGACCTCCGCCAAAGGCAAAACCGGCGGCGGCAAAAGCCACATCCGCCAAGCCCGCCAGTCCGGCCCGAAACCAAAAGTCCCAAGCTCCGGCCCCATGGCGGACATGCTGAAAAAACTGTTTGGCGACAAAAGCTAACACGCGCCAAAAAGGGTGACATTCGCGCCTTCAATCGCTACCTGTGCGCCACAAGATTCAACAGCCATAGCGCCCCAATCAGGACACTACTTCAATGGGTTTCAAATGCGGCATCGTCGGCCTGCCCAATGTCGGCAAGTCCACACTCTTCAACGCGCTCACCCGCACGGCTGCGGCACAAGCGGCCAACTATCCGTTTTGCACGATTGAGCCGAATACCGGCGAAGTTGCCGTGCCGGACCCGCGCATCTACGACATCGCCAAAATTGCTGAATCGAAAGAGATCATCCCTGCACGCATGAGTTTTGTGGACATTGCAGGCCTCGTGCGCGGCGCGTCCAAAGGCGAAGGCTTGGGCAACCAATTCCTCGCCAACATCCGCGAAGTCGACGCCATCATCCACGTACTACGCTGCTTCGACGATGACGACATCACCCACGTTGAAGGCAAGATTGATCCGATTTCCGACGCCGAAACCATCGAGACCGAATTGATGTTGGCAGATCTCGACAGCCTTGAGCGCCGCGTCGATCAGACCCGCAAAAAGGCCACCGGCAAGGACAAGGAAGCCATCACGGTGTTGCCGATGATGGAAGCCGCCCTTGGCGTTCTCAATGACTCAAAGCCCGTGCGCGTCTTGCTCGACGGCATCGCCGCCGAAGACCTGCGCATTTTGAAAACCCTCAACCTGCTCACGTCAAAACCCGTTCTCTACGTCTGCAACGTGGCCGAAGAAGATGCGGCAAACGGTAACGAGCGGAGCGAGGCCGTCGCCAAAATGGCCGCCCAACAAGGCGCCGCCAGCGTGGTCATTTCCGCTGCCATCGAGGAGGAAATCGCCCAATTGCCGGACGACGAGCAAGCAGATTTTCTGGAGATGAACGGGCTGGAGGAGTCCGGCCTCGATCGCCTCATCCGCGAGGGCTATAAACTGCTCAACCTCGCCACCTATTTCACCGCCGGGCCCAAAGAAACCCGCGCGTGGACAATCCCCCTTGGCGCAAAAGCGCCCCAAGCGGCGGGCGTCATCCATACAGATTTTGAACGTGGCTTCATCCGCGCACAGACGATTGCATACGACGACTACGTCAGCCTTGGCGGCGAAGTGCCAGCCAAGGAAGCGGGCAAAGCGCGCGACGAAGGCAAGGAATATGTTGTGAAAGACGGCGACGTGATGCTGTTCAAGTTCAACACCTAATCCTCATGCCCGCTGCTGCTCGCCGCCCCTATCGACCGGAAGTTGATGGCTTGCGAGCTGTTGCGGTTATGCTCGTGGTGCTGTTTCACCTCGGTTACGAATGGATTCCCGGTGGCTATATCGGCGTCGACATCTTCTTCGTCATTTCAGGTTTCCTGATCACACGCCTGATTTTGGACGAGGTCGAGAACGGCAGCTTTTCGTTCCGGTCCTTTTATTTGCGCCGAATGCGCCGGCTCGCCCCCGCCTTGTTGGCAACCTTGCTCACCACCTGTTTGGTCGCCTTTGTGCTGTTCACACCCACGGATTTCAAAGCCTATGGGCGAGAAATGGCGTGGTCAGCATTGGGCCTGTCAAACTTCTATTTCGCCGAGCGGCTGGATTATTTTGATAACGCCAGCAGCCTTCGCCCTCTACTGCACACGTGGTCCCTTGCGGTGGAGGAGCAATACTACCTTATCGCTCCGCTGTTTATTTTTCTAATCCGCAAGCGCTGGTCACGCACTACTGTAATGTATGCAACGCTCGTAACGCTCGTTTTGTCGTTCGCAGCCGCGGTGATTGCTGTGCGCGCAGACCCTCAGATTGGCTATTTTTGGACCCCGTTTCGGGCATGGCAAATCGCATTGGGCAGCATGGTTGTTTTCCTGCCACGCCATCTGCACCTTGAAGGCGCTCGGGGCGATGTGGCTGCAATCGTCGGCCTCACCGCTATAATTGCAAGCAGCCTACTGCTCAGCGAAAAAAGTGGCGTTCCGGGATGGGCCGCACTTTTGTCTTGTCTCGGCACGGCCCTGATCCTGTCAACCAAATCGGCCCCGCTGACGTTTCGGTGCCTGAGCACGACCCCGATGCTGGCGCTGGGGCGCGCGTCATACTCCTTGTATCTCGTTCATTGGCCGTTGATTGTCATCGTGTCCTATTGGTTTCTTCAGCCCAACCTGCCTGCCAGCGTACGGCTTCCAACTCTGGCAGCCTCTTTTGTTCTGGCATTCGGATTACACCACCTGATCGAAGAGCGTCTGCGAAAGCCTGCCCCAACGAACACTGTTTTCGTGCAAAGCACGATGGCGTTTGTGGTGGCAATCGCAGCAGGTGGTTGGGCCATGTATCACTCAAGCGGCCTTCCCTCGCGCATCAACGCGCCTGTCATCGCTGCGATTTCGCCTTACGAACCATGCCGTGGCGTCACGATTTGTATTTTGGGTGACAAGGAAAAAGATGCGCCAGCTGCTTTGTTTGTCGGTGATTCAAACGCAAGGCATTATGCCAAAGCGATTGACCAATGGGGCCAGAGCAATGGCCAGAAGGTCATCATGGTGGCCTCCGCAGCCTGCAACATCACGGGCGATTTCAAGATAAGAAAGCACCATTTGGCCAATTGCAAAAAGGCCAAGGCAGCGACCTCCAAACTGCTCAACGAGCACGAAAACACGCCGCTTCTAATTGCGCACAACTGGAACAGCTATCGCAAACAAAAGATGACAGAGCGGCTGATAGAGTTCATCGGAAATGTCGGCAAGCGGCCCGTGACGATTGTGGGTCAAACACCCTATGCCCGAAAGCACTATCACCACTGCGGTCAGGTTCAATCATTTCAGCTCTCGCTCAAAGACTGCGAAACGTACAAACCCTACAAACTGGATCAAACAACGACCGCGCAGCTTCGGCGCGAGTTATCCGGTGTGCCAGTGCGCTTCATCGATCCAGCAACCGCCTTGTGTACTGCTGAAAACTGTTCTGTTCACGGTGAAGCGGGTGTATTCTTTTACGACAAGGGCCATTTATCGCTTCAAGGGGCAAAGCGGGTGCTTGATGATCGGTTGGCCGCGCACTTGCTGAAGCCAGAAGACCAGCCGACACTTTCGCAATGACTTTTATGGGAAAAGGCGAAACCGCAAAATGATGAGCCAAACCCACATTCTGCTTTCGTCTGCGCTCTTCTCCAAACCGGGACACAGCCTGCGCAACGCGGCCATTGTCGTTGGTGCCTTTATCCCTGATCTGGCAATTTTCGCGCTCTTCGGCTGGTCGAAAGCGGCGGGCATAGCAGAACAGACGGTGTGGAACGAACTTTACTGGCGCGAGCCGTGGCAAAGCTGGGCGGCAGCGGGTAACTCACTTCCCCTCTACATTACGCTTGGCCTGATCGGCGTCATCCTGCTGCGCATCGCAGGCGGTGTGTGGCGCATTGGCCTTGTCTTGGCGTTCATTGCACTGTCGGCATCGCTTCACATAGCCGGTGATCTGCCGGTCCACGTACAAGACGCCCACCGCCACCTGTGGCCGCTATCGGATTGGAAATTCATCTCGCCTATTTCCTATTGGAACCCGGCCCACCACGGCACGCTTTTCGCAATTTTTGAGATATGCCTTGGCCTGCTGCTTGCCATTGTGCTGTTTCGCCGCTTTCAAACCCCGTGGCTGCGCGTCACATTGGGGCTCGTCATCGCACTCTATATCGCTGTGCCTTTATATTTCACTTTCATGCTAGGGGGCGCTTGATGCTTACCTATGACAATCTGGCAATTGGGCAGGAATTTGCTCTCGGCCCCAAACTCGTCACGGCTGAGGAGATTATCGAATTCGCAAGCGAGTTCGATCCGCAGCCGTTTCATCTGGACCCTGAATCCGATCAAGCTGCTCAAGTTGGCGGCCTCATCGCTTCCGGTTGGCACACCTGTTCCATGTTCATGCGGATGATGTGCGACGGCTTCATTCTGGATTCCACATCGCAGGGGTCGGCCGGTCTAGACGAAGTGCGCTGGCTACTGCCCGTGCGCCCAGGCGACCGGCTTACCGGTACAGCCCGCGTCGTTGAAAAACGCGTGCCCAAGTCGCGACCCGATCTTGGCATGGTGCAGTTCGAATACACGCTCAACAATCAAAACGGCGAGACGGTCATGACCATCAAAGGCAACGGAATGTTGGGCCGCACGCCAGAGGCGGCTTCGGCATGAGCGAATCTTTCTTCGATCTCCTGCAGCCCGGCATGGTGCAGGAGTTGGGCGACCACACCTTTACCCGCGAGGCCATCATCGCCTTTGCTGAAAAATACGATCCGCAACGCTTTCATCTTTCTGACGAGGGTGCCACCAAAAGCCACTTCGGCGCACTGTGCGCCTCCGGCTGGCACACGGCCGCCGCTTGGATGCGGCTGAACGTCGAGCGCGGGCGTGGCGAACTGATACGTCTCACGGGATATGTAGGCCCAGAGCCCGTCATGGGGCCATCCCCCGGCTTGCGCAATCTGAAATGGACCCACCCGGTTTATGCGGGCGACACAATAACCTATCGCACCACTATCACCGGCAAGCGCAAAAATCCGCGACGCGAAGGCTGGGGCTTGCTCACCAGCAACACGCAGGGTTTCAATCAGGATGGGACGTTGGTGATCACGATGGATGGCGCGGTGACGCTGAGGACGGATTAGGCCATGCGCTTGCCACGGAAACGAACGCTCTTCGCAGGCCTCGCCGCAGCCCTCATTCTTCTACCCACTGTTGCTTTTGCCATCTACAAGCCAAGCCGGGTTCTGGCACCCCATCTTTTCGGCGTGACCTGCGTTGAAAACAATATTTGCATTGATGACCCTGCACACCTGAAGCGGGCCAAAAGGCTAAGGGCGGAAGCTATTGACTTTGTCCACTCCAATATCGCCCACATCCGGAACACGCCGCGAATGATCTTTTGCCATTCGCTCGAATGCAGCGACGCTTTCGGTCAATTCCATGCCGCAGCATTCAACGTCGGAACGCACGGTATAGTGGTCCGTATGCGTGGTTGGGAGCGCCACTTCGTGCGCCACGAGTTGATACACCACGTTCAGAACGAGCGCTTCGGCTCCCTCTACGCCTTTGTATTCCTGCCGACTTGGTATCTCGAAGGCATGGCGTACTCATTGAGCCTCGACCCTCGAAAACCCATTCCAGACGAAACGCTCGAAGGTTACCGCGCCCGTTTCGATGCATGGGCGGCGACGCAGGAAAGCATCTGGGATATTTCGCGGCTCGATTAATCGCCCTCAAACTCAACCAAGGTCCGCACCGGCACGCCGAGCGCTTCAATTTTTGCCCGACCGCCCAGATCCGGCAAATCAACCACAAAACAGGCAGCGACCACTTCTGCGCCCATTTCTTGCAGCATCTTGGTGGCCGCTTCCGCCGTCCCGCCCGTGGCGATGAGATCGTCGACCAGCAGAACCTTCTGCCCCGGCACGATGGAATCACGGTGCATTTCCATCTCGTCCACGCCGTATTCCAGACTGTAAGCGATGCTGACGGTATCGGCAGGCAATTTGCCCTTCTTGCGGATCGGGATGAAGCCGATCGTCAATTGGTGGGCAATAGCACCACCCAGAATAAAGCCGCGCGCCTCAATGCCTGCAACGCTTGCAATGCCAATGCCGATATAGGGATGAACCAGCGCATCGACCGAGCGACGGAAAGCGCGGGCATCCTGCAGCAAAGTTGTGATATCGCGAAAAACGATACCTTCTTTGGGGTAATCCGGGATGGCGCGAATGGTCCGCGTCAGTTCTTCAATCAGCGTTTCATGCAAGGCTTAGCCCTCGTCTGCCAGTTCTTTCATTCGGCGCGACAGTCAAACAAAAAGGCTCCGGAGACAAGCGCCGGAGCCTTCTGCAAATCGATCATACGAAGCTAAATTAGTGTTGGACGTTTGCCCAGATCTTTTTCTTCGTGAAGTAAAGCAAACCGGCAAAGATCAGCAGGAACAGCAGGACAACAAAACCCTGACGCTTGCGATCCACGAGACCCGGCTCGGCAGCCCACATCAAAAAATGCGAGACGTCTTTGGAATACTGTTCAACGGTCTGGGGAGTGCCATCGTCATAGTCCACGATGTCATCAGACAGCGGATTGGCCATCGCTAACGCTTTGCCTGCAACGAAGTAGGGATTGTAGTACAGACCGTCGAGAATCTCTTCACCTTCCGGCGCTTCTTTGTAGCCGGTGAGAAGCGAATAGATATAGTCCGGCCCGTTCTCTGCATACATCGTCAAAATGTCGAAGATAAATGTCGGGAAACCGCGCTCAGGGGCGCGGGCCTTGGCGATCAATGAGAGATCCGGCGGATAAGCGCCACCGTTGGCTGCACGGGATTCAGCGACGTTGGAATAAGGGCTTGGAATCCGGTCCGCAGCACGTGCCGGGCGCTCGAACATTTCGCCGTCCTCGTTCGGACCATCCTGCACTTCATATTCGGCAGCAATCGCTTTGATCTGGTCTTCCGAATAACCGAGGTCAGCCAGATCACGGAAGTAAATCAGCTTCATGCCGTGGCAAGCTGAACAAACCTCGCGATAGACTTTAAACCCGCGCTGCAGCGCGCCTTGGTCCCAGGTCCCGAAGGGTCCGGCAAAGCTCCACTCGGCGTTGCGCGGTTTGTTGATCGGATAGCCACTTGCCGCAAAAGATGCGCCCGCCGTCAAGCCGATTGCAACCAGCGCACCAGCGGCAATGCCCATCAGCTTCGAGAACATATTTGTCATTGTTGTCTCTTTCACAAATCGGTGGTCGTCATGACGTGACGACCACCTTTTATACAGTTCATACGCTTGGCGAAGGAACGCTAGGTCGCGTCTCTTGTCAGCCCTTGGTTTCCGGAGCAGCCGCAGCGCCTTCCAACTGGGAAGCGCCTGAGCTGTCTTTCCTCGCACCGAGCACGGCATCTGTGATGCTGGCCGGGCGTGGCAACGGCTTTTCAAGCCAGCCAAGGAGTGGAAGCACCAGCAGGAAGTGCGCAAAGTAGAAGAACGTCCAAGCCTTCGTCAGCGGGATCCAGATGCCCTCAGCAGGACGTGAACCAAGATAACCGAGGAACACGCAGTTGATAGCGAACAGCCAGAAAAAGATTTTGAAGGTTGGGCGGTAACGACCCGAGCGCACATCCGACGTATCCAGCCAAGGCAGGAAGAACAGGATAGCGATTGAGCCGACCATTGCGAGAATGCCACCGAGTTTGGAGTCGATGATCACGATGTCGGTGAACGGAATACCAATGTTGAAATCGACCGCACGCAGGATCGCGTAGAATGGCAGCAGATACCATTCCGGCACAATGTGCGCCGGCGTAACCTGTGGGTCAGCTTCGATGTAGTTGTCCGCATGGCCCAGATAATCGGGCAGATAGAACACGAAGTAGGCCATGACAGCGAAGAAAATCACCAGCGCCAGCGCGTCTTTGACAGTCGCATACGGCGTAAAAGGCACAACGTCTTGCTCGCTTTTGACTTCCACACCTGTCGGGTTGGTTTGACCAGTCACGTGCAGAGCCCAGACATGGAGGATAACCACACCGAGGATCATGAACGGCAGCAGATAGTGCAGCGAGAAGAAGCGGGTTAGCGTTGCGTTGCCGACGGAATAGCCACCCAAAAGATATTCTCTCACGGAATCACCCACCAGCGGGATTACCGAGAAGAAATTGGTGATCACCTGAGCGCCCCAGTAGGACATCTGTCCCCAAGGCAGCACGTAGCCCATGAAGGCGGTTGCCATCATCAGAAGCAGGATCACAACACCCAAAATCCAAAGCACCTCGCGCGGCGCTTTGTAGGAACCGTAATACATGCCTCGGAACATATGGATGTAGACCGCGATGAAGAAGAACGATGCGCCAACGGCATGCCAACTCTGCATCAGGCCACCATATGTGACGTCGCGGCGGATAAGCTGCACGCTCTGAAATGCCAACGCAGCATCAGGCGTGTAGTGCATTGCCAGCACGATGCCTGTGATGATCTGCGAGATCAGCATTACAGCCAAAATACCGCCGAACGTATACCAGTTGTTCAAATTGCGCGGCACCGGATAGGACACGAAGCTGTCGTGAAACAAACGGTAGACCGGAAGGCGCGCGTCAAACCATTTCCCGAAGGAAGACTTTGGTTGATAGGTGGAGTGTCCGCTCATGCTTTGGCTCCTAAACTTTGTCTGTACCGATGACCAAAAGCTCATCGGAAGCGAAAACGAAGGGGGGTTGTGGCAGATTTATAGCTGCCGGACCTTTGGTAACACGGCCCGTGGAGTCGAATTTTGATCCGTGACAGGGGCAAACCCACTGCTCCAGCGCACCATCCACCTCACTCGGGATACAGCCCAAATGCGTGCAGTTGGCAGAATATATAGACCATTCCGCCGAACCTTCAGCAGGGCCAGCAATTCGGTCTGTGGCGGGAACGTAGTCGCGGTAGTTTTCCTGCGGAGCAGAAGATGCAGCGGCAACTTCCTCCTCAGTCAACCTGCGCACGAAATAAGTGGCCCCACGCCACAATACTTTCACAAGGCTACCGGGCTCGATCTCGGAAATGTTCAACTCAACAGGAGCACCAGCCGCAACCTCGCGTGCATTGGGGCCCATCTGGGCGACCAAGGGCCACACAATGCCGCCAACGGCGATGGCACCGGCAGCGCCAGTAGCAATGTAGAGAAAATCGCGACGGTTCGGGTCGCCTTCAGTATGTTCGCTCACGAGCTTTCATCCTGTGCTTCGATATAGGTTTAGGGAGCAGACATCCGATGCCACGTCACACCGTCACATCTGGACGGATTTCGGCTCCTCTTCACGCGATTACCTATGCCCCAACCCCGCCCTTGTCCAGCTTTCGGCGGCCTTTCGGGCAGTTTGTCGCAAATTTGTTGTGTAGCATGGGGTCGCACCCATTTCCCCGCGCCAAAGGAGGCTTATCACTGCTGTAAAGGCCACCAAAAAGGCCGCCGAAGCGCAATCGAAAGGCTCCCATCATGACAAAACCCTCCATCGGCCTGACAGGACTTGGCGTCATGGGTTCCAATCTTGCGCTCAACATCGCCGACAATGGCTTTGATCTCGCCGTCCACAACCGCACAAACGCTGACGTGGACAGGTTTTTGGAAAAATCCGGCGACTTGCGCGCTCGTCTCACCGGACACTATGAAATCGAGGATTTTATTGCAGGCATCGCGACGCCTCGCACCATCATCATGATGGTGAAAGCGGGAAGTGTCGTCGATGCGGTGATCGCCGCCCTTACTCCGCACCTTGAAAAGGGCGACCTGCTCATCGACGCGGGCAATTCCGATTTCAACGACACCGTGCGCCGCACAAAGACGCTGGAAGATCAGGGATTCGGCTTTCTCGGCATCGGCGTTTCCGGCGGCGAAGTCGGCGCGCGATTCGGCCCCTCAACAATGGCGGGCGGCAGTGCTGAAAAATATGCACTGGTCGAAGACATGCTCAACGCCATCGCCGCAAAGCACGAAGGTGAGCCCTGCGCCGCCTGGCTGGGGCCGGACGGTGCGGGCCATTTCGTCAAAACCATGCACAACGGCATCGAATACGGCGACATGCAGATGATCGCCGAAACCTATGGCGTGATGCGCAACGGGTTGGGCATGGAGCCGAAAGCCATCGGCAAAGTTTTTGAGCGCTGGAACGAAGGCGCGCTCGGCTCCTATCTCATCGAAATCACCGCGCAAATTTTGCAAACCGAAGATCCCCAAACTGGCGCTGACATTATAGACGTGATCGTCGACCGTGCAGGCCAGAAGGGTACGGGGCGCTGGTCGGCCATCGAATCGCAGAAGCTCGGCGTTCCCGCCTCAGCCATTGAAGCCGCGGTCACGGCTCGCGCCCTTTCGGCGGGCAAAGACCAGCGCGAAACGATGGAGCGGCTTTACGGCACGCCGGACACAGTGATTTCCAGTGCGTCTATGGAAGCCATCATCACGCAGCTCGAAAACGCCCTGCTGGCAGGCAAGATCATCGCCTATGCCCAAGGCTTCTCGGTCATCCGTGCGGCGTCTGAGGAAAACGGCTGGAACACGCCGCTGGCAAGGGTTGCGGAAATATGGCGAGCGGGCTGTATCATCCGTTCAGTCATGCTCAACGACATCGCCAGCGCCTTTGCTAACAATCCGGCGCTCGAAAGCCTGCTGCTCGCGCCTGCCTTCGCCGACAAGATGAAAGCCACCCACGCCGACCTTCGCACCATCGTGGCGCTGACAGCACAGCACGCCCTGCCCCTGCCCGCGCTATCGGCTGCGCTTTCCTATTTTGACTATGCCCGTCAAGGCCAAAGCACGGCGAACATCCTGCAAGCCCAACGCGATTTTTTCGGCGCCCACGGCTTCGAGCGCACCGACGAAGAAGGAAGCGATCACCACGGACCGTGGGCTATGGGGTGAGCCGACAGCGTGAGTGCCAGCAGCCAGATCATTTCAAACGGAGTTTGAAATGATCTAATGCGCCAGCCGCGTGCGCACGCTGTTCTTCTTGAAGCTCACATCGGGATCGTTCTCGTCCATGTCGAACGACACCATAAGGTGACCGCTGTTCAAATCATCGCCCAAAAAATCGCAGACCGCCCGAAAGATCGACTTCGCCGCCGCCTTTCGCGCTTCAATCGTGCGCCCCGCGCCAATACGCGCGACAATGGCCAGGAAGGCATTTTCCTCGTGCCCGTCGGCAATCTCGTAAATCTTCGCCTCGTATAGCCGCACGCGGATGCCAACCAGCGGGAAGATGCCCGTCTCCACCGCAGCCGCATGAATGACCTTGGCCAATTCCTTCAAATCGTGCCGCTCACTCAGATTAGCGGAATGTTCAACGATAAAATGCGGCATGGCCTGCTCTCATTCAAAGGTTAGATCGACGGAACCGAAAGCACCAAAGTCAGCATGAATTTCGCTGCCTGACGGACATTCAACCGGACGAATGAACGAACCGGACAAGATCACATGCCCCGCTTCGATTGCCTGCCCATACAGCGCCATGCGCCGCGCCAGCCAGACCACGCTTTCCACCGGATCGTTCAACACCCCCGCGCCCAGCCCCGTCTCTTCAACCTCGCCATTGCGCGAAACGATAGCACCCACCCACCGCAAATCGTGAGCATCGACCGCGTGGCGCTGCACCCCCAACACAACGCCCGCATTGGCCGCATTGTCGGAAATCGTGTCAAACACCCGCCGCGCTTGCCCCGTCGTCGCATCCTTGCGCACCACGCGCGTGTCGAGAATTTCCAGCGACGGCGCGACGAAATCGGTGGCCGCTATCACATCTTCACGGGTGACGCTCTCGCCGGAAAGAGGCGCTTTCATCACAAAGGCGATCTCCGCCTCGATGCGCGGCTCGATGAACCGGCCCTTGGGAATGCTCGCCCCGTGGTCGAAAGCCATATCGTCCAGCAGCACACCTGAATCAGGAATGTCGATATTGAGCGCATATTGCATGGCCTTCGACGTCAGCCCGATCTTCCAGCCGATGATCGACCGCCCCGCCGCCTGTTTGCGCGAAACGAAACCCTGCTGGATGTCATAGGCATCATCCATCGTGATGTCGGGATGCTGCACCGACGGTATGGCGATCTGAACGCCCGTGCGCTCGGCCTCAAACAGCGCGTCGGCAATGGCATTGCGGTCGTTGGCGTCCATGTCTCTCCCCTACCGCTTCGCCAGATGGGCAACCACGTTCTCGATCATCCGCATCCCCGCATCGCCGCCAAGGCTCATGATGCTTTCGGGATGGAATTGAACGGCCGCCACCGGCTCGCTCTCATGTTCCAGTCCCATAATGATGCCGTCAGCGGTTTCCGCTGTCACCCGAAATTCTTTCGGAAGGCTGTCCTTCGCCGCGTGCAACGAGTGATAGCGCCCAATTGTGACTTCCGACCCAAGTCCGGAAAACACCAAAGAGTTTTCAGATACCGAGATCCGCGAAGGCTTGCCGTGCATGGGAACCGCCAATTGGTCCAGCGTCCCGCCATAGGCCTCCGCAATCGCCTGCTGGCCGAGGCACACGCCAAACAACGGAATATCCCGCGCCCGCGCCTTGGCGATGGTTGCCGCACAGTCGAAATCCTTCGGGTTGCCCGGCCCCGGCGACAACACCACCAGATGCGGTTTCATTTCATCCAACACGCTCTCAGCAATCGGCGAGCGCAGCGTCGTCACCTCCGCCCCCGTCTGGCGGAAATAGTTCGCCAGTGTGTGGACGAAGCTGTCCTCATGGTCGACCAGCAAGATGCGAACGCCATCGCCCACCTTCGCCGTGCTGCGCCCTGTGCCGGAAGCATTGCCCAGCGTCGTGTCGCGAATGGCACTCAGCATGGCGGAGGCTTTCAATTCCGTCTCCGCCTCTTCCTCTTGTGGGTCACTGTCGTAGAGCAGCGTCGCCCCAGCACGCACCTGCGCGATGCCATCTTTGATACGCACCGTCCGCAGGGTCAGCCCCGTGTTCATGTTGCCGTTGAACCCAACCATGCCCACCGCGCCACCATACCACGCGCGGGGGCTCTTTTCGTTTTCCTCGATGAACCGCATCGCCCAAAGCTTCGGCGCGCCCGTCACCGTCACCGCCCAGGCGTGGGACAGAAAGCCGTCAAAGGCGTCCATGTCCTCGCGCAAACGGCCTTCGATATGATCGACCGTGTGGATCAGCCGCGAATACATTTCGATCTGCCGACGCCCGATCACCTTCACCGAACCCGGCTCGCACACTCGGCTCTTGTCGTTGCGGTCGACGTCCGAACACATCGTAAGTTCGGATTCGTCTTTCTTGGAATTGAGCAGTTTCAAAATCTGCTCGCTGTCCTCAATCGGGTCTTTGCCACGCTTGATCGTGCCGGAAATCGGACACGTCTCGATGCGCCGCCCTTCGACCCGAACAAACATTTCCGGCGACGCACCCACCAGATATTCGCCCTCTCCAAGATTGATAAAAAACGAATAAGGAGAAGGATTTATCTCTTTTAGCTTGCGTGAAATGGCAGAAGGCGGATTGACACACCGCTCGGTGAACACCTGCCCCGGCACGACCTCGAAAAGGTCGCCGCGAACGAATTTCTCCTTGGCCTTTTCCACCAGCCGCGCATATTCACCGGGCGTGTGATCGCCCCGTCCCGGCTCATGATCGGCAGGCACAAACGGCACATCATCGCCGCCCCGCTCCAGCCCTTCGGTCGTCGCGCCATTGATGGAATATTCGTACTGCTCGTGCCAAGCCTGCGCTGCATGATGGTCAACGACGAGAATTTCATCGGGCAAAAACAGCACCATGTCGCGCTGGTCTTCTGGCCGCTTTTGCTTGTAGTCGATGGCGTCAAACTGGAAAGTCAGATCGTAACCAAACGCACCGTAGAGCGCGAGATTGGCATCGGCATCGCTGCGGAAAAGATCAACCACCGCCCTCAAAACCGAAAACACCGTCGGCGCCCGCGAACGCATTTCTTCCGGCACTTGGCCCTCGGGCGTCTTCACGGTCAATCGAATTTCTCGCTCCGCCTGCTCGATTTTGGCGATGTGATCATCGTCTTTCAGCACCGCAAAAATGGCCGGCAAAAGCACCGTGCCGCGCTCGTTATAGGCCTCGATGCGCACGTCACGGTTCTTGGAAACAATTCCCAAAGGCGGGTCGATGATCGCCGTGTCCCACCGCGTATAACGACCGGGATATTCGTAGTTGGACGAGAACACCGCCCCGCGGCGTGTGTCCAGCTTGTCGACATAACTCTGCACCGCATCGCCATAGGGCGTCGCCACCCGTGTGCGGGTCACGTCCACGCCGCCCTTGGTGCGATATTCAAACACCGATCCGTCTTGCGCCATGCTCTCTCTCCAGCCTGTGCCGCCACCAGCACCGGACACAAAAAAACCGCCCGGTCACTGGGGCGGCTTGGTCAATCTGCTTTTTGCAAAACTATCCCGTGGCCGCCTTCTAGCGAACCCACCACCAAGAAATTTTTGCGTTCATATACATGGGAGTTGTCTAGCCAGCCGAAGCCAAAAGCGCAAGCGCAGAGCCACAATGGGCGAAAGGCGGCAATGCCTCCACAAGCATCGCCACCTCTCTTTTTTGACGTCCAAATGGGTCCGGCAGAACAGTGAGGGTAAAAAAAGGCTGCGCCACAGGAGGGTAATCCAAAGCGCAGCCCATAGTTCTGCCGTCCCCAAAAAGACGACCAAGCTGTATCCACGCAAAAGCGCGGTAGGAGAACAAAGGGAAGATCCGGGTCGGGCGGATTGACCCGGATCTTCCAATAACCCGCTTGGCACGGGCACACATATCGGCTGAGGAAAAGCAGGGGGATCAGCCGATATGTTTCTGGAGACTTCCAAACTGCTTCGGTTGTCTTGATCCAGTAAATACACTTATAAGTTGTATGTGTAAACAGTCTCTTAACGCCGCAAGCGCGATCGACAAAAATCACGCCCGTAACGAATAAAATTTTTATCGCATTAAATCAGATGTTTGGAGCGCCCAAAGACTATCGATCGAGAATATCGCGCATCTCGGCCATGTTGGTGCGCACGCGCAGCAGATAAAAACCCATGGTTGCAAGGTGCGACGGCATCATGAACGCCGATTCGGAACCGTTGGAAACGATCAGCGGATCAATCTCCAGCGTTGATCGCAGCTCCGCCTGCATCTTGTTCCACACAGCCGTCAGGTTGCGCTCTTCAATCACGTCGCCAAAGTCTGCCCGTGCAGCCGCCATAATTCCGTTCAGAGCATAAAGCTGGCCGTAGGTGAACCAAAAGCGGTCATCCGCCCGCAAGTCGAACCAACCGGCATTCGATGCTTCCATTTGGTCACCCAGAATGTCTGAAGTTGAGCCCAGCGCATTCGCCATCTGGTCAAGAAAGCGCAGCAGGTTGTCGGCGCGCGGGTCAAACAGTGCATCGCAACTTGCAAGCCGCGTGTTGAACGCCTTTAGATTGTTGATCGAAGAGCGATATTCCGATGGGGTCGGGGTTTTCGGGCCAAAGGGCGAGAGCTCGAAATACCAATAATTCTCGTTGTAGTTCGAATTCTGGTGCGCGTTTTGCAGATTTTGGTCGATCTGGGAGGTTCCCCGCACACGACCCAACCGCTCCTTGGCCTCAAAATTCGAGCGGCGCACCATTTCGTGCACGCCCAGCTGGAAAGCCGCCTTGTTGTCGAAATAAGGAGTGTATTTCCAATCTATGCCGAAGAAACCCAGTTTATAGGGCAGCATGGATGGCACCCAACCGTTCTGGTTGACGTTGAAATCAGTCAGGTCCGCAGCCATTTCCACGATGGCGGACGGCCCGCACTGGCCTTCCGCGCCCGGCGTCGGCTGGCCGGGCTTGGTGGTGCGTTGATCGAAGGCATATGTGGTTGCGTAATCCGGGTTGAAGCCACGCCAGAATTGCGTCTGATAGATCATATAGCCATAGCTGGCCACGATGCCGATAATGATAAGGCTGAAAACGCCTTTGATGATGAAGCCGCGCTTGCGCACCCATGTGGTCAGCGCCACGAAAGGCCACAGGATAGCGGCAACGATATAGCCTATGAAGCGCCCTATCGCGTCGAAGATCCGTTCAAAAAACCGAACCACAGGATCAAGCATATCAAGTCTCCTTGCGCGCTAGCGCGTTGGCGCTTCAGTCGCCGCGATAATCATACAGATGCTGCCTCAGCCCTGCTTTGTCTTTCAGATAGGTCTCGCGCACCGTTTTCACAACATGAGCACGAAGCCCCTCCCCCCACTTTTCATAATCGGCATAGAAAGCAGGCTTGTTGAAAATGTAGCGCGAGAGCCAGTCAAACCGCACCTGATCGGAAATCAGCCGGTTGACCAGCCATTGGTCCGGGTGGGCAGGTTTGGCGCGGGAGAGGATAAACCGCCCGCGCGGGTCAATTTCAGAAAGATCAATCTGCGCCCAGTTTTCAAGCTGCCGCTCCGCCCACATCAGAAAGGGCAGCGTGCCCTCTTTCTCCACGAGTTCCGAATTGCGCGTCACCCAATTCTTGATCCAGCGCCGGTCAGACGTCTTGTGATCGCCCTCCGGCTCCGCGTGATAGGCCAAAACCGTGATCAACGTCTCCAGCCGCAAGTCCAGCCAGCCGGAGCGTTCCATCCACGAGCCGCGCGGCAATTCCAGCCGCCCCGTCTCTACCAGAAACCGATAGATCGTCTCCTGATCTCGCGCATCGATGTAAGCCACCTGCCAGGGCCGCGAGCGGCGGAACCCCGGCGCTTCGGGGTTACCGATCACCGTGGTTTGGTCCGGGTCGATGAAGATGTAGACCCCGCCAAAATGCGAAGACCAGAACGCTTTATGCAGAAAGACGGTCTCGGTCGGCACCAGTTCATTGGTCCGAATATCGCCCGTCACCTTTGCCAGATCGACCATCTCGGTCAGCAATTCGTCGTCCGCCCAGGCCTGCTCTTCTTTCTTCAGCCGATCGATCAACAGCCGCAATTCGGTCGCCTGATCGGCAAGGTTCGTGCCCGTATAGACCTTGAAATTCACCTGCTCGATGGAGAGCAAATCCTCAATATCCCGCGCTTCCAGCACAGGGTCATCGATCTCGCCATAGACCACATCCTTGATCGTCAGCGCGTTGATCGCCTTGGCGTTGTGCTCGAAGAATTCGTGCATCAGCTGGCCGGTATTCGAAAACGCCGTGTGAACCACCGGCAGCGATTGCTGCTCCGGCGACAGGATGATGAAACGGCGGTTGATCTGGTTGGGGTCGAGATAATCCCGGTCGTCCAATTCGTCCGCCACTTCCGGCGAAAAGCCGGTCATGTCGATTCGAAACGACTTTTGTTTTGTAGGCTTAAGACCAAAGCCCTTCAGCGCCACGTTATAGCGCTCAATCAGATGCGGCTCTTCAATGCGCATCATGCGCCCAAAGATCAGTTCTGACTCTTCAAGACGTTTCATAAGCCGCTAGAACCAGATCCCACTGCGCACGACGAAGTAGAGGAAAGCCGGAATGCCCAGTGTGAACAGCACAGCCATTGGCGGACGGATCACGCCCAACATCTGATTCATCCGCGTGGAAAAATCATCCTGCTGCTGCACTTCATCCGCGCTGAACAGGCGGCTCATGTTTCGAAACAACCAACCGAAGCAAAACAAAACCAGCCCCGTTGTCAGAAGCGTAAATATCGTCTGTTCGGTTTCACCCATTTACCATCGTCCTTCTTTTTTCATGGCTTCGATCTCGCCAACCGCTTTTTCGCGCTGCCGTTCGCGGCGGATGATTTCCTCCACGGCGGCGTTGTCGCTCTTGTCCGTATAACGGAACTCGGAGTCTGCGTAGCGGTTGATCTCCTGCATGACCATATCCATCGTGAAGGGAGAGCGCAGTTCGGCTATCATGTCGCGCTTTGTGTCGTAGTCCTTGTGCATGAACGCCTCGGGCGCCTCGAACCACTCGTCCGGCAATTCAATGTCCATCGCCCGCATTTTGATCGCGTCCGTGATGTTCTTGATCGCACGGCCCGTGAAGCGCGGCTCGGCCTCTTTGATCATGTGCAAATACGTGCCGACGTCGGCCATCGTTTTAGGCTCGCCCACCTCGTCCATAAAGCGCACATAGACCTTCTCCAGCCCATCTTCCTGCGGCTTGGAAAGTTGCTCATAGGCTTCGCCCACCGCCTTCTGGATAACCTGCGCTTCAAAAAGCTCATGGTCGCCCAGCGGGATCTTGTGGTTCTTGCCCGCCAGCAGCGCGAAAATGTCGATATAGTCGTCGCGGGTCTGCGGTCCGTCCACCAGCCAGCGAGCGCCTGCCCGTTGGCGCAGCGCGTCGTCGACGTTTTCGGGATAGTTGGAGAACATGCCGAACGAGCAATTGCCGCGCACAACGGTGTTTGCGCCCGCGAAACTTTCCATCAGCACCGCCGTCACCTCCTGCTGACCGGCGCTTGCGCGGTCGTCGGAGCGTTTGGCGGCAATCTGGTCGATATCGTCCACCGTGCCAAAGCCAATCGTCTTCGGGTTCAGCACGTTGTTGATGAACTGCTTACAATTCTGCCCCGACTTGCCCTGATAGGACGAGATATTGTCCACGCCGAAATTCTCATAGTGGAAGCCATAGCCAGCGACCTGACAATAATCGTTGATCATGCCGGCGATCATCTGGATCAGGATCGTCTTACCCGTGCCGGGTGCGCCGTCACCAATGAAGGTAAACAGGAAACCGCCCAGATCGACGAACGGGTTCATTTGCCGCTCGAAATCGTAGGCCATCAACATCTTGGCGAGCTTGATCGCCTGATATTTCGCGATGTGGTTGCCGATGATCTCGTTCGGCTTTTTAAACTGCATCACCAGTTTCGAACGCTTCGCGCCCGGCGCGACGTCAAAGCCGTTCAGCTCAAACCCATCGCTTTCCAGCTTCAGATGCGTCTGCTCGAACGGCCCCAGCGCCGTGAACCGCGCACGGCGTTGCAGCAGTTCATCGATTGCGAGCCGCGCACAGGTCCGCGCCCGCGACGACATCACCTTGTCGTCCGGCGCACCGTCCACACAGGCATCCAGCGCCGCAACCAAGCCTTTCAGCGCGTCCTGCGGCGTGTCGAACAGGAATTCAGGCTCGGGAATATCGCTTGCCGCCTCCGCATCATCGGGCAGCATCTGCACCAGATAGGCGGCGGCTGAAAACGCCGCCACGTAGGCGGAACTCTCCACCAACCCACGAAACCGATCAGCCTCTTCGCCAGCCAAAGCCGCGCCCGAATTCTTTTTCGTCAGCGCGTCCAGCCCGGTCTGCTCACCAAAATGGTCAGCGACCGCCAAAGCCACCGCCACAGCACGACGCGTTTTGTAGACCAGCCCGTGCTGTGCAATCGACAGCATCGCATCGTCCGGGTTCACCGCCGAAATCGTTTTGATCAGTTCCACCTCATTCGTAGACTTCGCTCCCGCAGACGACACTGTCGAAACAAACCGCCGCCTCGTGCCAGCAAGCTCCGTCTTCGATTTATTGTCTCCGATGGTCACATGCACAAACCGCGTGATCAGCGATTGCGCAGTGGGCAAGTGCTTGGCGATATCGTCTTCGCGAAGGGTAGAAAGTGCTGCGTCCATTAGAAGTCCCTCAAAACCTGGTTCCCGCTCACCACATGGGTGTGGTAGCCGTCGAAAATTTCGTCGCGTTTGCCGCTGGCGTAGATCGCTTGATACGCCTCATGCGGCACAAGCGCATGGCGCTCGAAGGATGACACGCCTTGGCGCACACATTCGAGATTATCCGTGTCGATGTGATAGGTCTGCCGCGCGGCCTCGGAACTCCAAATTCCGCGCTTGGCGGGCGTTTCAGAAATTGAGTGCAATTCCTGCACCGTCCATGTCAGCAGCCAAGCGTGGTTAGGATTGCGCACCGTATCGAGAATTTTTTCGACAATCTTGCCGTGGCTCGTCACACCCGCATTGTAAAATGGCCCCATCACGATGCGACGCAATTGCTTGGGGTGTAGCTCCTCGAAATCCTTGTCCATATTGTCGGCAATGGTCGAGAGCGTCAGACCATAGGATGAATTCTTCTCTGCGAAATCGTCAAACTGATGCGCCAAATCCGGGTTCAGCAACCCACCAACGGGGAATTGTATATCAAGATTGTCCGCAATCTTTCCCGAACGGTCGAGCAACAGTTTGCCCATTGTTTTCGAGGAATCCTCCAGCACCGCGACATAGACCATCGGCAAATTTGCCGAGCCATCGAACGCCCCCCAGTGGGTCACGTAATAGGGCCGTGCGGTTTTCGGGTTCATCGAAACCTTAATCGTCTCCGGCAGGATGTTGGGCTGGAACACATCCCCCTGCATCACTTCTTCAAAATACAGACGCTGCGCCAGCGCCTTTTGCAGCGCGGCAGGAAACTGCTTTTTCAGCAGAATGTAGTCCACCATGTCTTCGCGCAGTGTGGCGCCATCGGGCATCCCCGCCAGCTTTTGAGCGGCAGAACGGGCGTCCACATCAAGGTCAAGCACGTTCTGGAACGTCGGGTAGCCGCTCTCCGCCTGATTGATCGCAAAGCGCTCGGCAAACGCGACCTTGTTCTTCCAGGCATCAAACGAATGGCGCAGCCGCAGGATGTATCCTGCCAGCACGCGCCCCGTCATCTCGTGCTGATAAAGCGGCGAGTTCTCCTCACGCAGATAAATATCCAGCGAATAAAGCGCGGAATCGATAGCCTCGAAATACCGCGTGACTGTGTCGTTCTTACTCTTGGTTTTAGCCACCATCGGAGCGCTTAGCCCCGCTTACGATTGAGCCACGTAGTCAGCTTGATTGTGCTTGCGCATCACATCTTCAAAACGGCGGGCGAAGGCTTCGTCGGCCAGTTGCTTGCGGCGCTGAATATCCTTGGTCGAGACCATGTTCTTCTCGTGCATCTCCAGCAGATCGCCGATATGCGACTGCGCGGCGGCACCGATGCCGGCCATTGTCGTTTCGGCCGCTGTATCAACCTTGTTGCCAAGCGTGTTGATCTTGTGCGCCACATCTTGCTGGGCTGCAGTCTTCAACGAGTCTTCCAGTGCCTTATAGAGCACAATCCGCTGTTCGGTATCGATGGTCAGCTTGTTAATCAGCGTTTGCTGTGCGGCCAACTGGTTGTTGAGCGAATCCACAAATGTCTGGAACATCGACGTGTAGCGTTCCAGCGTCTGGCTTTCGGCCAAAAGCTCCTGCTCTTTCGCCTGCATGGCGTTGTATTCGGTGGCCAACTCCGAGCGCTGCGATTCCAGTTCCGCGCGTTTGCTCTGGTTGGTCGCAACCGAAATCTGGTTCTCCAGATCCAGCAGCATCGGGTTCAATTCTTCGATACGCGCCTGCGTCTCTTCCAGCTGCTTGATGGCGCCCTGTCGACGCTCAATCACCTCACGCAAACTGGATTCAGATTTTGCATAGCGCTCGTCGAGCACATCTTTTTGCTCGGTCAAAATACCAGTAATCGTGTCAGACTTCGTCAGCAGTTCCTGCAAATTACCCGCAAGGCTCATGTTACGCACGCGGTCGGTGCGCATGCGTTGTGCACGCTGTTTGGAGAACACGCCAACGATTGATTCCCAAGTCGTATAACTTTTCATGCTCTCAAATTCAGAGCCAAACACGTTGGTCGCGTCTTCCAGCCCAATGATGAGATCGGCAATGTTGCCTTCCATGACCTTTTGCTGGGCCAGCACATCGTTGATGCGGGCATTTTCAATATCAAAGTTTGCATCACCGATGGTTTCGGCGGTTGCCACTTTTTCAATGACGATCTGGCTTTCCTTCAGCCGCTCGCGCATTTCTTCGACGGTTGATTTAGTCTTTTCGATCTCAGCGTCGAATTTGCTCATATTAGCCATTGGAAACCCTCTCCTCGATGCCGCCGCTAAGGCGCGCGGCGCAGCATTGCGTTAAGAGGAATATAAGTGAATGCAGCGGGTTTTCTAGCCGCCAAGCGGAAGGATTGTTATTAAACTCCCATTTCCCGCACAAAGACTTTAAGCACCTGCCGCTTGATACGGGTATAAAAGCTCTCCGCCTCGCCTTGAATGACGGAGATGCCACGAACAGCAGACGCTGGCAGAATCGCTTCATCAGCGCTCGGCACCATGTCGATCGCGTAATTCGCAGCCGTTGGGCGCAGCGCTTTCTTGTCACTTTCATCAACCGCAATGTCGCCTCCATAGCGCATTGCGAGATACGGCTCGTCCAAGCGCTCAACGCTGGCCACCGAAACGGAAGCCACTTGCAGCGGTGTCTTGGCTAGTTCCGGATTATCGGGAATGAAAGTAGCACGGGCACCCTCAGCAAAGCGGAACAGGTTTTGCTCCGACACATAGCCCTTCACCTTAAGCCGCTCACGGTCTTGTATCGTTGCCATTGGCGTTTTCACATTGGTCCAGATACCGACGTGAAGTTCCGGGTCCATATCCGTCACCACGCCAGCGAACGGCGCGCGCATTGTCAGTTGCTCGCGCACACGGTTTAGCCCATCCATCTCTTCTCGCACTTCGTTTAATTCATTTTCCAGAACCACAAGCGAGGCCCGGTCACGGCTGTCGGCACCTGTGCGGTCGATGCGGCTTTCCAATAACCGCGCTCGCTCTTGCGCCTGCTTGAGCTTCTGGTCGATCTCCGGCGACGCCAGAACGGCCAGCACATCGCCCTCTTCGACTTTCATTCCGTCGACAAGTTTCAAGTCCACCACCTGTCCGGCAAATGGCGGGAACAAGGTTTGTTCGTGTTCGGCAGTCATCACCGAAGGCACAACGATGCGTGTGGACCAAGGAATGACAGCAACCGCGACGGCGCCAGCCAGCACGAGTGAAGTTACGAGGAAGCGTTTGGTTTTCATGATCTTATCCCGAATGCTCCACCAATGGCGCATTTCGCGTCCCACCGGCATGAGAATGAACCAGATGATCTCCACCGCAAACAGCAATATGCCGATGATCTTGATGAAGAAGGCATAGACGAGGATCGCAATGCCGAGAAAAAGGAAGAAGCGGTAAATCCACGTCGCCCAAGCGTGGATGATGACGGTGCGCCGCATTTTGCGGGTCAGCAGTTCTGGCGCAGGCTCGCCAAGGCCGAACAGGATTTCCCGCAACCGCCAGCGGGCCATCTCGAACCCGCGGTTCTGCATATTCTGAAAACCCAACGCGTCGGAGAGGATGTAATAGCCGTCAAAGCGCATCAGCGGGTTTAGGTTTACGAAAAGCGACGTGATCCAGGACGTTGTGGCAATAGCGAAAAAGCAAAGCCGCAAGCCACCCTCGGGCAAAAACACCCAAATGAACGTTGCCAGACAAGCCAGCGTCAGTTCAGTGAAAATCCCCGCCCCGTCGATCATCAACCGCTCGCGCCGCGACTTCAGTCTCCACGCGCCGGATGTATCGGTATAAAGCACCGGCATCAGCACCATGAACGCAACGCCAATCGTCGGCACGCGCAATCCGTAGCGCACCGCCATGTAGGCATGCCCCAATTCGTGTAGTGACTTCACCACCACAAGGCTTGCGCCATAAAGCAGCGCCCCCTGCCACGAGAGGAGAAACTGGAACGTGCCCGCAAATTGGTCCCACTGCCGCGAAACCAGATACAGCCCGATCAATCCGATAATCGCATAAA
This sequence comes from Pseudahrensia aquimaris, assembly GCF_042676045.1. Lineage (NCBI taxonomy): Bacteria > Pseudomonadati > Pseudomonadota > Alphaproteobacteria > Hyphomicrobiales > Ahrensiaceae > Pseudahrensia > Pseudahrensia aquimaris. The sequence goes on from NZ_JBHTJV010000005.1 coordinate 185,473, forward strand.
TCCAAACCGCCGTGCGGGTGAACAACGGCGAGACGGCAGGCCACGTTCGGCGCAGAAACTTATCCGGCCGCACCAACGGAATGCGGAAGAAAAGATAGGAATGCATCATGGTCGAGAACCAGGATTTCTTCTGGTTCTGCACCGTCTGCGCCATCAATTTGTAATCGTTATTGGGAATATCGCGCACCAGCGCGTTGGAAATCAGAAAGTGGACTGCTTCGGCGATGTCTTCTTCACTTACCACGCGCCCAAATTCTGTTCGAATGGTGCGGATGAGCTTCTTGGCCTCTCCCACACGCCAAACCATCAGCATGTCCAGCAACTCGCGACCGATTTCGAAATAGCGGCCAGCGACAGGATCGAAAATCACCCAAGCGGGTGCGCCGTTGGCCAGCGGTGCGGTTTTGACGATCTCCAGATCATCGCGCAGCACCGGCAGCGGAACAGGTTCATTCCCCTCTTGCTGGCTTAACACCGCGTCCTCCTACCACCCGGTCCATTGCCGGATCGTCGCAAGAGGTTTTCTAAACAGGAAGTAAGCCAGCTTCACCTTCTCGCCGTGCACCTGCGCCGTGCCGCGAAGACCGATGCGCGGCTTCGCAACATCGTCGGCAAAACGTGCCTTCACGCGATAACTCAATGCTCCTGCACCATCAGGCGCAGCGTGGAAACTGGCGGAGGTCAGCACACCATCGATTGGCTGAAGCGGATCAGAATCAAGATAAAGCTGCACATGGGCATCCTTCTCCAACACGATGGCGTCAGCGACCGGAAGGTTGACCGAAATCTCAACATTCGTGGGGTCAGCAATGCGCATAATGCGCTCGCCTGTCGAAACAGGACGACCCGTCCATGTGTCTTTGTCTGCAAAAATCACCAGCCCGCCTACAGCGGCCTTCACCACAGACTTGCCGAGCAATTCCTTGGCGTAGTCGTATTCGCCAGCCTTCAACGTCAACTCGCTCTGAGCGATGGACAGTTCGCGCTTGGCGATTGGGTCTGCAAACGACGTACGCAACGCCTGCGCATAGCGTGCTTCGGCTACGCTGACCGCTTGGCCCGCCAGCTTCACACGGTTGCGCAAGTCTGTGTCCGAATAGGAAAACAGCGCGGTGCCCGCTTCAACCATCGTGTTGGGGTCGACCTTTACAGTCTCGATCACACCATCAATGGGAGCGGCCACGATATTGGCATCTGCCGCCGTCACTTCAGCAGGTGCAAGCACGGTCAGCGGCACGGGAATGAAACCAGCGAGCAAAACCGCAATCGCTCCAAGCCCCATAAACAGCGAGCGCGAGCGCAAACGGCGTTTGGTTTTGCGCGGGCCAGACAGAGCCTCCCACGCGTGGGAATAGGTTTCGCAAAGACGGGCGGCGGCCACGAGGCTGCGCTCATCCCATTCGCTTTCGCGGGTAAAGGCCAGGTGCGCAAAGATCGTGCCGTCGCGCAGCATCAATGGCAGCATTGCCATCTGTCCAAACGGATAGGACTTGGCATCAATGTCGCCCTGCTCCGCCTCGCGGTGGACGTCAAAGGTCACAATCTTGTCAGAATTTTCACCCTTTAGCTTGTTCTTGGCGAGGGACTCAATCCAGCGAATAAATGTTGACGAGCGGTCAACAGCCGAAAGCGATGAGACAGCTTGAACTCGGTGACCCTTTTTGCCGTGGCGCAGCAGCAGCATAGACTGGCGATATTGCAGTGCAGCCCGCGAACCGTTGACCATTAAATAGCCAAGCTCCGCTTCGCTTTCGGCTTTGCGTGCTTCGCGCTCAAGGCTCAACATACCGTTGGCGATGTCACTTTCAGAAGCTGCACGAGGTTTTGCAGTTTTTTCAGGCGCAGGTTTTCCCTGTTGCGGCGCAGATGGTTTTGTCCGCACTTCAACACGATCGGCCGGTTTGGCGCTCAATCGTCCAAGACGCGAAAAAGCAGAACTGCTTTCGCCGCCCTGCCCGTCTGTCTTCGCCGTGTTTTGTGGCATCCCTGCTGTTGCCTTGTTCATTCGGTTTTCCCGCTTTGTCTTAAAGGCTGATAGCCGGCGCGAGCATGTCGCGCCGGCTGAAATGTCATTGACCTCAATTGGTCGGAGGGTTGAACTTTGCAGTCCCGCTCATGCCAGCCAGAACATTCGCAGGACGCTGCACGAACGTGCCCGTCAGCTTGATCGTCTGGCTAACAGCATCAACTTTGGCACCGAGACGCTCAACGCGGGCCTTGAAGCTCTTGCCCAGTTCATCAACCTCGAAATCAAACTCGGACCCTTTGTTCACCCAACGCAACCATGTTGATGGAACGATCAGATCCAGCTCCAGCGCGCTGTCATCAACAACCGTCATGATCGGCGCATTGGCAGCAGGAATTTCGTAAGGCTCGGCATGGCGTTCAACCACACGACCGTTGAACGGAGCTGCTATACGGCAGAGGCTGATTACCTCAGTCAGCGCATCAACAGAAGCCTTGGCTGATGCAACATCAGCGGCAGCTTCGCGCACTTCTTGGGAACCCGCAGCACCACGAGATTTCAAACGGCGCTTGCCCTGATAAAAGGACGAAGCCTTGTTCAAAGATGCGTTCGCACCGCGCAAATCAGCCCGCTGGCGAGCGCAATCAAACAGAACCAGCTCATCACCTTTTTTGAAAGTCTGGCCGTTCTTGAACGGCAACTTTTCGATCTTGGCGGCAACACCAGCACCCAGGGTCACTTCAGCATTTGGCTCAACCACACCACGCGCATCGTATGCACTTGTCTTCGTGTCATTGACCGAAGCCGTGGTCGTTTTGTCGACATTGCCCTTACGAACCTTTTTCATCAATTCTTTGCGCTGCTCTGTGGTCATTTCCTGAACCGCAGTTGAAGCGGATTGTCCGGCATGACCGGGTACCGCCAGCATGGTAGCCAGACCGATGGTCACGGTGGTGGCAAGAATGGTCGTTTTCATGATTGCAACTTCTTTCATCATCACTTGATCGGAGCCGCCCAACACACAATGCTAGGCGGCAACTGGTTATCGATCGTTATTGATTATCTGCGGTGTTTTAGACGTATTGGGCTTACCCAAGCCCATAACGTCGCGCAGGAAATTACCCTTTTTGCGCGTCACAGAACCGGTGCGCAGGTCGCCCCAGTCTTTCGTCTCTTTGACGAAAGGATCTTTGTTGTAGGTAGAAGTCTTGTTTGTGACCGCATGGACATGACCCTGCTGCGCGCGGAAACGTTTGGCAGATGCCATCGCACTGGTGATGCCAGACTTGTCACCACGTTCAATCCACATGCCCTTGAGCGAGGATGCGAGACTGTCGACCGACTGGTTTGTGTCGAATTTGCCGGGATACGGGTCAAGACCCATAGAAGCGAAGATGTTGGCATAGGCGTTTTGCAGATCGGCATATGCGATATCCGCAGCCACCTGAGACGCCAGCGTGTTCATTTCTTCGCGGATGAGCGTCTGTTCGCTTGCCTGACCTTCATCATTGCTGATGCGAATTTGCTTCAAGATGCCCTTCTGCACTTTCAGGTGCTTGCGCGCCGTGTGGTACAGCTTGTGCGAATGTCCGTAGCGTACGCGGCTCACATGAACTTGCGTGATGATTGCCATCGTCACGGCCAGTGCACGAGCGTCCAGCACTTCCTCTTCAGCAGCGATCAAACGCTTTTGAGCGGGATACTTGAACACCTGCATGACGTTCCACGTCGCACGAGCGCCCCAACCAACCCAATTGGAATTGTAGAGGTAGCTGTCGCTGTCCCAGTTGGCCGAGGCAAACAGGTTCACACCAGGAAGCAGTTCAAGCAGCGCCCGCTTGGATTCTTTGGCGTTGATGCGCAACTTGTATTGTATGTCGCGAATTTCCGGGCGGTTTTCCAGAGCAGCAAAAACCATTTCCTCGCCGTCCATATCGAGCGAATTGTCATGCACGCCAGATTTCGGCGCAGCCAATTGGAAGTGTTCGCCGGGACGAATGTTCATGAGAGCAGCTAGCTGCAATTTGGCGAGCGATAGGTCTTTCTGCAGACGCTGGATGCGCTGCTGGATCTCGACCAGTTCACGCTGATATGTCAGCGCGGTCAGCGGCGAGGCTTCGCCGTCCAGTTGCAGTTTTTCTGAGTTCTTCAGCGCACGCTTCGCACGGCCTTCAAGAGCACGAAGCCCTTTCACCAGACGATCAGCCGACACGGCACGCCAATAGGCGGTACGCACGTCTTCAATCACACGGTTGATGATCTTGCGACGGTTCTCTTCGGCAACCAAAACCTGATCGGCTGCTTGTTGAGCACGGACGTAGCTGAGGCCGAAATCAAGAATGTTCCAGGACAGCGAAATATCCTCTTGGAACTTCTCGCGGTCGGGAAACAGAATTGAATTCTTGTTGCCGGAATTGTTATCGCGGCCAGAATAGAGCGCAGACGTTGCCAGCTTCGGTAGCGTATCAAGACGCGCCGTCTCAAGTTTCCGGGCAGCCAGCGATTCATTGAAAATCTCAACATGGAAGTCGAGATTGTATTTCAATGCACGCGCCATCGCTTCATGGATGGTAATGCCCTTTGTGATCGGCTCTTGTTGGGCTGTAACCCGTGCGAGCTTGTCATCTGCAAAACTTTTGACAGAACCTGTCGTCAGCGGCTTCGGAGAAATACTGCAGGCAGAGACTGTCAATGCCAATGCCGTGGTGAGAATTATACGCTTCACTGTTACGCCCTCGTACTACCTTGATTTGCCCAGCATGTCGGCAACGACACTTAGGGCGGTTTCAAGGTCATTTATCGCTTGTTAGGGCTAATGAAGACTTAACGCCGCCATGAATTTTTCCTTTTTCTTCACCATAAATACAATCAACCGAAACAAGAAAAAGGGGAACTTCCAGTTGGAAATTCCCCTTTTTATCAGCGCACTAAATTATTGAGCAGTTACTTTGACCCGCGTATGCGTTCAGGCTCCACCGGTTTTTCAATTACCGGCGCACCCGCTTTCTCATCTTTCCCGTCATCAACAAGCTCAACAACAGAGCCGTCGGCCAGGTCAACGCGCACCATACGCTTGGCTTCTTCACCAATGCTCAATTCCAGCTCCACCGCGATCACATTCGCTGGCGGATTAGCGGAAATAAACCCGGCTCGCAGAACCTTCATCCATGCAGGCAGTTCGTCTCCACCACGAAGTGCAATGGTCAGATCATCCATAAAAGAGCGGTCATCGCCAGGCATCGTAATTTCGATAAACAAGGCTGCTCCGGTGCGGTTGGCCTCGATGGTTAGATTCTCCACGCTTACAGCTTCAGAACTACCCGGCAGGTATGTGTCTTCAGAAACGGCTGCACCGATCCACTCACCAGCAGCATCGAGATCATCGAATGCTTCCTCTGGAATAGCCCCACCCACGATTGAAGCGGACTGCGTTGCGTTCAGCGAGTCCATACCATCAACTGCTGCTGTCAAGATCAGTGAATTGTCGTCCAGCAGATCGATGCCGGACAGGTCTTCTGCTTCATTGAGAGCGTCAAGCAGCGATGAGTTTGAAACTTCTGTTGCACTGACCAAGCGCGACGGTGTCAACGCAAACGCGCTTGCCTCATCGGCAGCCACGCCACCAAACTTGGGCTCTTCAACCGCTGATCCCAAATCGAACACACGCAATGTCAAAGTCTGTGAAACGACACCACCCTGACCATCGTCAGCAGTCATGATCACGTAGTAAGGCTCAACCCGCTGCGTGCCAGCTTCCAGCGTGCCGGAAATCAGGGCAGAATCGGGAGCGAAAGTTAGGCCAGCCGGCAGTCCAGTCACTTGGAAAGTCAGCGGATCGGTATCGTTGCCACCATCGACGAATGCAGCAGAGACATCAAAGAAAACATCCTGCGTCTCTTGAGTGCGTATGATAGGCGCCGGGCCAGTTGGAACAGGCGCCTCATTTTGTGGCACGAACGTTACCACGGTAGCAGCCGTGCCACCTTGGTTATCGTCCGCTGCCAGTGCCACCGTCACGGGGCCAAACAGAGCAGCGTCGCTCGGCACAGTGCCGGTCAGCACTCCATTTGAAACGTCATAGCTCATCCAGACGGGAAGCCCGGTTGCATCAATCGTCAGCACATCGCCATCCGCGTCATTGAACAAATCGCCAACCACATAGGCAAAATCGCTGCCTTCAAACAGTGGCACAGTCTGTGCGGGAGACGCGGTTGGGATCGTGTTGAGCACGTCCATGTTGAACGACACGCTAGCGACCGGGCTGAGACCGTCCGTCGCTTCCACTGTGATCGTATAAGGTCCGCTCTGCGAAGCATCAGAGGCAATCTGGCCGCTGATAATGCCCGTTGAAGCGTTGATCGATAGACCAGCCGGCAAGCCGCTGGCCGCGAACGCAAGCGCGTCGCCATCCACATCAGCGAAGTGTTGGCCCATCGGCAGATTGACAATTTCGCCGTCATTCAAAGTCCGGTTGGAAGGCGTGGAAACCGCCAGCGTCGGATCGTTCACCGGCGTCACGTCGTAGATGATCTCGGCGCTTGCCGTGTCTGTGCCGTCGCTTACCGTATAGCTTACTACGACTTGACCGAAGAAATCCGGGTTTGGCGTGAACAGAAGCGTTTCGCCATCAGCATCGACTACGATTGTGCCGTTATCGACAGGGACGGAACTACCAGCCGAAACCGCGATGCCTTGCACTGCGGTCAACGTCAACGGATCACCTTCCGGATCGCTGTCGTTAGCGGCAATCGGATTGAATGAAACACTGGTATCTTCAGCCAAAATGACCGGGCCATCATCTTGCGGACGTGGCGCATCGTTGACCGGGATCACATCAATGGAAACACTGGACACATCGCTCGCCTGCCCGTCCGTGACGCGGTAAGAGAAACTTATGGCACCGTTGTAATCGGCAGCGGGCACAAATTCGACATCCATACCGTCAGCAGCAAGCGTTACGCTGCCATTGGCAATATTGACCGTCTCGCCGGGCGCAATCGCAACACCGTCAATTTCGATGATCTGCAACACATCGCCATCAAGATCGGTGTCATTGGCCAGTGGCGAAATCGTTATCGTCCCATCTTCCAGCATGGTGAAGCCAGCATCAGCTTGAGCAACGGGAACATCGTTGACTGAGATCACTTCAATGGTGCTCGTCGCGGCAGGGGAATCGTCCGTGCCATCATTGACCGTTACCGAGAACACGCGGTCGTCAGTCGATGGCGATTCAGAATCTGACGAGTAAAGAACGGAAGCGAGAGCCGCTTCGTATTCCGCCAAAGTGGCTGTACCAGTCATCAGCACGGTCACAGGACCAGGCGCGGAAAGCGTCCCGGATGGCGTAACCGAAATCGAGATCGGGCCAACATTTGCCGGCGCCGAGACAATATCGCCTACCTGCCCATTGGTCAGTTGCACCACAGCGCTTTCAATATTCGCGTCGTCAACGTCTCCAACAGCAACCGAAGAACCGATCACTGCAATCGGCGCATCATTCTCGGTGTATTGGGCAACATAATTATCACCGCTACCGCCACCGTTCAGATCAACATCCGGTTCGTCGTTCACGGAAGAAACCAGAACATCGACAAAGGCCGAAGCCGTAGCGCCGTCGCCATCGGTGATCGTGTATTCAAAGCCAGCTGCACCAAAGAAATTTGCATCAGGGGTGAACTCAATCAAACCGGAACCATTAAGCGCAACCGTGCCATTGAGCGGATTGCCGACGCCGGAGAACACCAGTGGTGCCGCCTCAAGATCGGTATCATTGGCCATCAGATCAGCCGGATCGACAGTCAGAACACCGTCCTCATCAATTGATAGAGCCTGATCCGCATTTGCTACCGGCAGATCGTTGACGCTGACGACATTGATCGTCGTTGTCACAACGATTGATGTGTCTTCGCCATCAAATGCAGTCATTTCCAGAACGCGCGGCGTTGTGTCCGGCTCTTCCGTCACATTCGCGTATTCAATCGCGGCAAACGCCGCTTCGTATTCGGCAATAGTTCCCGTTCCAACCAAACTGATCGTCACAGGACCGGGCGCAACCAGCGAGCCGGTGGGAGAGACAAAAATTGAAATTGCACCAAGGCTGCCCGGTGCAGTGAGCCTGTCGCCAATCTGCCCGTTGGTCAGCACGATTTCCGCGCTCTCCAGTTCGGTATCATCTTGGTCGTAGATATCAAAATCAGCTGCGACGATGGAAAGCGGCGCATCGTTTTCAGTATAGGTGATGGTATAATTTACGCCGGAGGCAGCAACGCCATTCGCATCCAGTTCAGGCGCATCATTAATCGGGGTGACATCTATCGCCACCGTCGCTGTTGAGACCGCGCCATCGGGGTCGGTGATTTCGTAGTCAAAACTATCCGAACCAAAATAGGCATTGTCTGGCGTATAGATGATGTTGCCGGAACCGTTGATAACAACGGTGCCATTGGTTGCACCGGAGACGCTGGTGATCGTCAGGTTGGTATCATCAAGATCAATGTCGTTGCCAAGCAGTTCAGCAGGCGTGATCGTCAACGCCTCGTTTTCGCCAGTTGTCAGCGGGCCATCGCCAACGGCCGTCGGCAAATCGTTGACCGCCGTGACAGCGATGCTCGATGTGGCGACCAGTGAAGTCGTCTCGCCATCGTCCGCCTGAATGGTGATCGTGCGCGTTGTCTCGTTCGGATCTTCCGAAACAGACGCATAGCGCACCGCCTGCAATGCAATCTGATAATCCGCCAAAGATGCAGAACCAAACAGTGTCATCGTAATGGTGCCATCGACGACCAGAGCGCTGCTCGGCGTAATGGAAGCGGTGATACCAGAAGGCAGCGCTTCATGGCTCAGCACATCGCCAATACGGCCATTTGTCAGCACAAGCGTCACACCCTCCAATTGCGCGTCGTCCACATCAGCCAGCGTAACCGTACCATCGACAACAGCGATGGGTGGGTCATTTTCAGTGTAGCTCGCCGAGAAATCGATACCGAGTTCGTTGGCATCAAGATCGATGAAAGGCGTATCGTTGACCGGCGTTACATCCAAAGTAACCGTGCCAATAGCCGTCTCGCCATTACCGTCATTGATCACGTAATCGAATTGTGCCGGACCGAAATAGTCGCTGTCCGGTGTGAACTCGATGTCACCGGATCCGGTGATCACAGCAGAACCGTTGGTCACGTTGTCGATGGACATGAAAGTAAGCGCATCGCCGTCAGGGTCGCTGTCATTGGACAACAGTGCAGATGGAGCGATGATCAAAGTGGTATCTTCTGCCAAAACAAACGGGCCGTCATTCACCGCCACTGGCGCATCATTGACGGGCACGATCAAGATTTCGCTGATAGCAATCAGCGAGGTGTCTTCGCCATCATTGGCGACAATCTCAATTTGGCGAGGCGTTACATCTGGCCGGTCGGATGAAGTTTCAAACCGCAAGGTCTGCAAAGCGGAACGATAGTCCGCTAGCGTCGCGTTGCCAGCCAGAGAAAGCTGGATTTCACCATCAACAATCAGATTGCTGCTTGGATTGACCACAAGGGTTATGCCAGCAGGCAGGGTGCCTTCAGAGAAAAGACGGTCGCCTACGAGCCCATTGGTCAGCCGCGCCGTGACAAAAGCCAAGTTGGAATCGTCGCGGTCAGTCAATGTCAGATCGGCACTAACCAGCGCCACACCCGGCCCATTCTCAAAATATGTATCCTGATGGTCGATACCCGATGCGGTGCCATCGAGGTCAAGCTCCGGCACGTCATTCACCGACTGAACGGTCAGTCGAACGGTCGCGATGGAAGTCTCACCATCAGCGTCGGAAATCTCATAATCAAAGGCGGCCGGCCCAAAATAATCAGCGTCTGGCACAAAGCGAATATCGCCATTGCCCATAAAGGTCACGGAACCGTTGATTGGATTGAGAACGTCCGTCACCGTTAGCGGTTCAAGATCAGGGTCCGTATCGTTAGCCAACAGATCAGTGGGCGAAATGACAAAACTGGCGTCTTCCAGCAGAGTAAAGAAACCGTCATCGTTGGCTTGCGGTCCATCGTTTGTTGGCGATACCGAAATTGCAACCGTCGCAGAGTTGGAGTCCAAGCCGTTACCGTTTGCCGAAATCTCAATCATCCGGCCAGACAGGTTTGGAGCATCGCTGATTGTCTCAAACGTAATCGCTTGGAGGGCGGCAGTGTAGTTGGCACTCGTTGTCGGGTTCGACAAAATAATCGTCACGGGACCGTCAGCCGTCAGACCCGTCAAGCCGCTGGAAGGGGTGACATTGGCTGCAATGCCACCGGGCAAGGCACCAATCGAAAAACGATCGCCAACAAAGCCGTTTGTAAGTGTAATAGTCAGAGTGTCGATCGTTCCACCATCGGGGTTGAGCACAAACCCCGTGCTATCAAGCAGCGAAACTGGCGCGCCACCTTCAACATAGTTTGCCGTGTAATCGCGCCCGGGGATAACACCGTTCAAATCAATGCGCGGCGCATCAAGAACCGATGTGACGGTGATGGTCACGGTCGCGTCAGCGGTGGCACCATTGCCATCAGCAATCGTGTAGGTGAACTGAGCGGTGCCGTTGAAGTCTGCATTTGGCGTAAAGACAACATCACCCGAACCGTCAAGCACAGCGTTCCCGTTAGCGCCGCCATCAACGGCAATGATTGTGATGGGATCAAAGTCTGCGTCGCTGTCGTTGAACAGCAATGTCGAGGCCGCAATTGTGATGCTGGAATCTTCCGCAACCGGCGTTGAAAGCACATCATCTTGCGCATCCGGCGCAACGTTAGAGCCCACTACATTGATACGGGCGGTAGCCACCAAACTCGGGTCGATGCCGTCATTGGTCTGGAACTCTATCTGACGCAGCCCGGCAAGATCGGCACTGGACGTGTTCTGGTAGGTTACTTCGCGAAGGATCTCGTTTACCAGCGCGATAGGCATAGCGCCGCCACCGTTGAGAACCACCGAGATATCGGCGGCGCCATCGTAAGTGATGTCCACGCTCTCGCCGGCAAAAGTCACCGTCTGCGTGTCCGCAGTGCCGAATGTCAGCGCATGACCCGCAACGGTAACCACTTCGGAACCAGATTGCAGGAAATCAACCAGCGTCAAATCGAGACGGGTAAAGTCATCGTTATCGCCATCAACCACCTCGGCATCCAGACTGTTGATCCGCAACGGCGGATCGTCAGGACTGAAACTGGAAATTCCTGATGGACCGGAAAGCAGCGGGCCGTTCAAGTCGACTACAGTGATGATGTTGATGCCGTCGATCTGGACGTTGACTGTTGCAATGCTGGACGCTCCGAACTCGTCTTCCACCCGATAGGTGAACGAGTCCGCGCCCAATCCGCCTGGCGGCAGGCTGTTGAACACGCCATTTGGATCGTAGGTGAACACACCGTTGGATTGCATTGTCACAATCGCGCCGGAAGGAATGGTCACGGATTCGCCCACGATCAGTGCAGAACCATTCACCGCATTGGTCGTCAGGCTATGGCCTTCAGCATCAGTATCAGAGCCGAATGGGTTGTTCAGAACATCAATCTGCCCAACCGTGATTTCATCTACGATCACCGTATCATCTTGGGCATTTGGCGCGCTGTTATCGCTCACCTCAATAGTAACTTGCGCCACATCAAGCCCGATGCGCGTGTTAACCGAATTGGAAAGCGACAGAGCAAAGTTTTCACGAATCTCGAAGGTTGGATCATCGACAATGGACAGAGCGACCGTCATCGTCGGAGTGACCGCATTGGGCCGCGAGAACAAAATGCTGGTGCCGTTTGCAATCGTCGGGCTGCCGTCAAAGCTGTAATTGGTAAACAGGCCATTCGGCCCCTCAATGCCGACGGTCGCAGATTGGCCGCCGCTCGCGCCACCACCAAAATCAATGTCCTGATAGTTCATGCGAACCGAGCCATCGGCCTCGCTCAAAATCAATTGGAACGTTCCAGTGCCCGGCCCGCCGCCTTCGCGGCTCACGTCATTCCATTGAATGATAAATTCGCGGATGCCCTCGGGTGCATCCGTTGTTCTCACCAACACGTCGCCAGAGGCTTGCGTGAGATCGTCCCAAAGCGCTGCAATTGCCGGACGGCCACCAAAGGCTGTTCCGTCGAGCGCCACGTTGTTCGACACGCCAATGGGGCTGCCGAAGGTCACATAGCCATCGGAGGAGACAAAGACGCTGTCATAGTCTTCGCCGAAGAAATTGAAATCAAATCCGATACCGGTTGACGCAATGCCGTCATTGCCCAGCGACAACGCCAAGTCAGAATCACCGGGTCCACTAATGTCCACAAATGTGCCGGCAGGGTCGACAACGGCCGGATATGCGGCGAGCGGAGCGGTATATTCCAGCGTATCGCCAACGCGAGAGAAGCCATCGTCAGACGTAAAGGCAACAGCATCGTCCAGCGCGTCATACAAAACCCCGACATCCGCAGCCGATGCGCCCAAATTGGAGAAAGCGAAATCGACACTAACCATCTTGCCGGGCTCTTGAGCGCCAAACAGTTCGATTTCAAAAACAGCGTTGTCACCCTCATTCACAGGGCTTGTCGGGCCGCTGATGTTCCACACCGGCTGCACATCCACCACCACAGTTGCTGAATCTGTCGAGCCATCAAGGTCGCGCATTCCATAGGTGAAGACGGCAAGCCCCGAAAACGTGCCAGACGGTGTGAAAATGATGTTCTCGCTGCTGTCCATGCTCACAACGCCCATACCGTTTGGCAGGGTAACGGGATTGGACGTGTTGATACCTTGGCCATCAACCTCGGTTACAAGACCGCCGCCATCAGGAATAAAGTCGTTGAACAACAGCGGCAGCGTTACAGGAATTCCAGAGCCCGTAATGGCCCTATCGTTGACCGCGGCAACCGGATCATCATTACTGTTAAGATCAATGACGAGCGGCACCGGACCCACAACGTTGGAAACGGAGGTGACATTGTTTTCAGGCGAAACTTCAGTCGTTGTCACAAAGACTTCGAGCGGATAAATCACATCGTTCCCGGTCTGTGGCGGGACGAACAACACGTCGGAAAGGTCCGCCAGCGACAGATTGATCATGCCTGCCGTGACGGTTCTTTCCACGCCACTCACGAATATCTGCGCACCGGTTGGAATGTTTCCGATCATGATATCGGTGATCATCTCTGACCCGTCTTCATCAAACAGTTCCAGCGTGATCGCCGTTCCGATTTGCACCGTTGCATCAACCGGACCACCCACAGCATCAATGGCAATGATGGCAGCGTCCGCAACAGCATTCACTTCGAACGTGACAGAACGGGTGTCCATCATCATCGAGCCATCAGCTTCCTGTGTCGTGGCAACGATGTTGATCGTTATGTCTTCATCGCTGTTTTCAAGCGGCAACACCCGCAATTGCGACAAGTCCCAACCGTCGATTTCGACATTCGCGAAAGGTGTGGGTGAAGTGTAGATGTTCGTGCCATCCGTCAGCACAACACCTGTGGGAATGTTGTTCACCCGTACGGTTTGCGTTTGTGACGGATCGGCAACTGAAAACGAAACCGAAATCGGGTCGGAAGAAGCATCCTCATCCGAAACATTGTCAGGCTGCACCACATCCAGCGTGATCGGATCGACCACAGGTTTGATGTTGAAAGTCGCCCAGCTTGTCGTCAGTTGTGTGCCGTCGCTTATGGTGTAGCGGATGAATTCGGTGCCGCTTTCATTGGATGCGGGGAAATATGAAAATGAGCCATCGCTGTTCAGCAGGAACGTCGCACCGCTTGGCAGATTGGCAGGCGGACCTCCAACGCTGATAGCATCGCCATTGGAATCAAACGCTGCAATAACGTTCAAATTGCCGCCATCCGGGTCTCTGTCATTGGCCAGCAGCCCAGTTGCAGCGGTAGCATTGATCGGCGTGTCTTCGTTTTCCACATAGACATTAGGCACAGCATTCGGCGTGCCATCGACCACACCAAATGTGATCGTCGTTTGCGCACCCGTCGTCGTAATCAGCCCGTCGCGCAGTTCAAACGTAATGATGCGCGGCGTGGTGCGGTCAAAGTTCGCGTCGCTCTCGGTGTTTTCATAAGTGATCGCCTGAAGCGCTGTCTCGTAATTCTCGTTCAAAGAACGGCCAGCCAGCGTCACAACAATTTCGCCCGGCATGGACGTATCAACCGTCGCGTTGATGCCCAAGGCCGTCATGACACCTGTATCAACGTTCAGCACATCGCCGCTGGATGCGTTTGTGAGCGTTACAACTACAGATTCCATAAGGTAGCTGTCGATATCCATGATGGTCACATCTTGGTCGACAATAGGAACGGGCGAATCCGCAATCGGTCCTGCTGGCAGGCCGTTTAGATAAGCCACGGTATAGTTCTGGCCTACGGCAGTTGAATCGTTGCCATCAAGGTCCAATTCCTGTGTCGGCGTGACGACAGGGTTGGAGAAGATCACATCACCGTTGCCGTCCATGTCAAATTCGACGGTTGTGGTGTTGGAGTTGTAGCTGACGAGAAACTGCGAAGAATTGGCCCAATAGGCACCAACTTGCGAAAGCGGATTATTGTTTCCCTGCGTTGTGCCAGCGACCATCAAGTCAAAGTCATCGTCAGAAATATCGAGATCCGTGCCAGCCTCGGTTGTGTAGCCATAGAGGTTGGCAAGATTGATGTTAACGGATTCCTCAATCATCGGAGAGCCGACGCGGCCGTCAATATCACTGAAGGTAATGTTGATTTCAGCCGGATTCGCCAACATGCCCGTGACAGGGTCAATAATTTCCCAGAGCACGCCCGTTGTGCCTGTTGTCAAAACTCGATCGGGACCGTTGGTGCCCACTTCAGCACCGAAATTGGTCAAAACCACCCGCATATCGCCGCCCGGTTGGACGGTTTCAAAGGTGGTGGAAACGGTTTCCGACTGCTGCAAAACCGTTGCCCGCAAGCTAAACGTCTGGGTTGGGTCGCCATTGTCCGGGTCGAAAGTGACAGCGCCATTCCACAGCGCAACCGTGCCCAACATGCCCACAACCCCCCCGCTGGGGTTGGAAATTTCCGGTTGGGCCAAAGCCTCAATGGTGAATTCTGGGCCAAGGATGCCCTGCCATTCAGGTGCAGAGAAAACCGTTGCTTCAACCTCACCCACCTGGACTTCTAGATCCCAGTCGCCAGACAGGCTTTCGTGGCCGGTCAGATCGTCGGAAGCAGCGATGTCAGCGCCTGTTGCTTCAGCCAGCAAAGCTGCCGCGCGCTCTCCAACAGCGCCTTGGCCAAACGAACAGCCGTAAATCAGAATGTCGGCGTCATCGCCAAGCGCCTGGCTCAAGCCACGAAGTGTTTCTCGATACTGACCGGTAATCGTCGCTGCCGTCAGTTCGCCATCACCCAGTTGCAAACTGCCAGCCGAACCGTGGGCAAAAATGTGTACCGCATCATACGACACTGCGCCTTCGAGCGCTTGCGCAATTTGCTCAACGCCATCGCGCCCAGCCTCAATCATAACGACCTGTGCGCCCGGCTCCAGCGCCGAAATCAGATCTTCCTGATCGGGAACGCCTGCGTCGATGAACACGATTTCACGACGCTCGGAAGCAACTGATTCGCCCGAACGCTCAAAATCCTTCACCCCTGCCGCAGCACCATCAGTCTCGTCTTGAACCGCATGACTGGTCGCCATGTAATCGTCGGCCAACTGGCTGTGCGCCGCTTGACCAGCAATATCGAGCGCGGTTTCTACCGTCGCCGCATCCAACAGAATGCGCGGTTCCAGCGCCCGCATGAGCGGTTTTTCCCGTGAAGGGGCAGGCACGTCCTGCCTGTTCTTTCGTCTGAAAATCGATTTGAATCGCCCCGACATATGTCACGCTTTCCTGCCAACGAACACGCGCACTCCGCCTGACGACAGACAGAGTCCGGGCGTTCCACCCAAAACCTTTGGGGGAACAATGGGGTTAACATGGTTAGCATCGCGTTAATGATGAGCGATAACGGCCAAACGGGGTAAGGATTGATGAAAGCATTTTGCAGCAAATTTCATCGCATTTGCATAAAACGTGTCGCCTCAAGGCGCCTCGCGTCCAAGCTGAATGAGCATGTCGCGGAGTTCTGCGGACAAGCAATGCCCGCTTTCCAGCGCAAAAACATAAGCCTGCGTTAGCAAAAACCCGTGCGCCGGCAGGTCGCCTTCGGCAAGTTTCAACAAAGCAGCTTGGTGATATAAGTGCGCAAGGTTTTCCGCGTCTTGCCGCTCATGCGCAGCAAGAATTGCCGCATCCAGCGCGGCTGCATCTTCCATCAGCCAGCAACGCCTTCGCCCGCCTTCAACATCTGGCTGGCGACCCAGTGGTGAAAAACCCATGTCGGCTCATCCATGACAGGAGAAAACTTGCCTCCATCAAAATAGCGCCCGTGCCGCCCCGCCTGCATGCCTTCGACCACGAAAATGTCTTCCTCAAACACTTCCTTCCAAAGTGCCGCATTCTTGGCCCGCAAATCGGCGTATTCATCGCCCGTCATGCTCTCGTCAGCATAGTAAAGCGCAATACGTTCAGTCGTGTTGCCAATATCATCCGGCACCAGAATTATCGCAAAGCGGTGATCGCGGTGAACACCCAGCAGAACGTTTGGAAACAGCGCGATATATTCCGCCGACTTGTCCCATTTTTCAGCCAGCCCATCATAGTTCGCAAACGCCTGATTGTCGGAGAGTTTCGGATCATAAACCACCGTCCCCTGCCCCGCAAAACGCCCTTGCTCCATGATGTGATAATGGTCTTCCAGTCGTGAATAAGAGTTCAATCCCGGATGCACCCAAGGCAGGTGGTAGCTCTCGCAATAGTTCTCTACCGCAAGTTTCCAATTGCATTTCACTTTCAGCTCAAAGGTCGAATCCGCGCCGCCAAAATAGGATGGCTTCTCGAATTCACTCCAGCGCTCCAGCAATTCAGACGCCGCTTCTTCGAATGGCGGCGCATCGCCGGAAATGTTCACAAACACTACATCTTGCCAAACATGGCTACGGATTTCGATCAGGCCCAGCGCATCGCGGTCAATCTCGTGATGCATATTCTGGCCCGGTCCGCCCACATGCGGCGTGGTTTTCAGTGCGCCTTTGAGATCGTAGCACCATGAATGATACGGACAGCGAATGACGCCGCGCATCTTCTTCGGCTCCTCCACCAATATCATGCCGCGGTGCCGACACGTATTTTGGAAAACCCGAACCTGCCCATCCTGCCCGCGCACCATCAAAAGCGGCATCCCCAGGAATGTCACCGGCTTGGCGTTAGCCTGTTCCGGCACATCGGCCGCAAAGCCCATTGCTGCCCAATTGCCAAAGAAGACGTGCTCCCGCTCCGCATCAAATGTCTGCTGGTCGATATAGAATTCATTGGGCAACCCCGTGGCCTTCGACACAGGCTGCAGAACACCGTTCAACACGTTCACATCGAAGCCCATAACACGCTCTCCTCAAACCGGCGGACTGTTAGCAGCTAACCCCAGCGTGGCCTTTGCGCCTATGGAATTTTGCGGCACGAAATGCCTCCTTCTGTTCCCCCTGCGACACGGCACAAAAAAACCGCTGCGGGAGGCTTTCCCGCAGCAGCTTGCACGCCCGAGGGTCTGCTGGTTGGAAAGACTTACTTGGAGTATTTTTCGATCAGCATTTTCGCATCATTGACCATCGCAGCGCCATCACGGCCCTTCTCGGTCATTTCCGCCGCCCAGGCATCGGAGACTTTTTGTCCCGCAGCCTGCCACTTGGCCAATTCTTCGCCTTCAATAGCAACGAACGCATTCTTGCGATCCTCGGCCACCTTGCGAGCGGGAGCATCGGCATCCCACATCACTTGCCCGACCCATTCAGCGGCCATCAGGCCCGAATTGTCGTCGATCACCTTCTTCAGATCATCCGGCATGGCATCGTATTTGGCTTTGTTCATCGCGAAAACAAACACCGCCGTATAAAGCGCCCGGTCGCCGCCAAACTCGGTGTGCGTGTTGGTCAGTTCCGAGACTTTCAGCGCCTTAGTCACTTCCCATGGAATAACCGTACCATCAATTACACCTTTTGAAAGCGCTTCCGGCACAGCGGGAACAGGCATGCCAATCGGCGTTGCGCCCGCTTCGCTGAGCAGATTGTTGATCACCCGCGTTGGTCCGCGCAGCTTTTTGCCAGCCATATCTTCCAGCGAGCGAATGCCGTCGCCTTTGGCATGAATGACACCAGGACCATGAACGTGCATAGCGATGATCTTCACGTCCTTGAACTCGTCAGCCCCGTGTTTTTCGACATAGTCCATCAGCGCTTTAGATGTCGCAGGCGCGTTGGTCATCATAAATGGCAGTTCAAAAGCCTCCACGCTTGGGAAACGACCTGGCGTGTAGCCCGGCAACGTCCAGCCGAGATCGACCACACCGTCTTTCACTTGGTCATACAGCTGTGGCGGCTTGCCGCCCAATTGCATCGTCGGGAAAATATCAATTTCGATGCGACCGCCAGATTCCTTCTCAACCTTTTCCGCCCACGGCGTCAGAAACTTCGCTGGCACGGTGGCAGGCGCAGGCAAAAAGTGCTGCATTTTCAGCGTAACTTCCTGCGCGAAAGCGGATGTTGAGGACATAAGCGCGGCAGCAACAGCACCCGCGACAAGCATTTGACGAAACATGGATTTCCTCCCAGAAAACAGGCCCGGGGTGAGCCCTTCAGTGGCAAATCTATGCAGACCAACCCGCCAAAGCAACATCCAGCCTACAAGAACATCTTAAGTTGACCTTCCGGCCCAATATTGCGGTCGTCCCAGTGGCGTCTGCACAGCGAAACGTAGCTTTCTTCGCCCCCAATAGACACCTGATCGCCGTCTTCCAGCACACGACCATCTTGATCGAGACGCACCACCATCATCGCTTTTCGCCCACACCAGCAAATCGTGCGAATTTCCCGCAACACATCGGCAATCGCCAGCAGGCGAGCGGAACCGGGAAAGAGATTTCCCTGAAAATCCGTGCGCAGGCCATAGCACATGATGGGAATGCCCAAACGGTCCGCCACCCGCGCCAATTGCCAAACTTGCTCATCAGACAAAAACTGCGCCTCATCCACCAGAACACACGTGATCGGCTGTAGCTCGTGGTGCTCGGCAATACGTTCGTACAGATCGTCGCCAGCGCGAAAAGTATCGGCCTTTTCCTCAAGCCCGATACGGGAACCAATTTTGCCAACGCCTATCCGGTCATCCACCGCTGCCGTTAGCAAATACGTGTGCATGCCGCGCTCACGGTAGTTGTGAGACGCCTGCAACAGAACGGTCGACTTACCGGCATTCATCGCCGAATAGCTAAAGTAGAGCTTGGCCAAGACACAGCTTCCCTGCTGGGTGGATGACGCCATGCCTATTCGCTCATTCTTCTCCAGCCAAGCGGGGCCGAGGCGGGCATCCACAGTTGCAAATTCTGGAGCGATCTTAACCTGCCATTGATATTTGCAACCTTAGATTGAACATTGGGAAAAGCAGACAACATGCAGCGCGGGGCACCCATCGCACCGCCAGAGCCAAATAAAGGTGCTTGCCGTGCTTTTTCTGCGCAACAAAAGGTCCGATAAACGAACGAACCGCAGCGAGGATGTGGCGCAGTTTCTGGAAACTTTCCACGCGCTTAAACGCGCCTATTGCCTGTGCGACGGTTTGGAAATTATTTCTGCCAATGCAGCCTTTCTCACACTGTTCGCCATGAACGCAAAACAGGTGGAAAACACCCTGCTCGACCAACTGATCGCTAACCAAAGGGCAACAGAAAACCTGTTTGCCTATTGCGGCGAAACCATCGAACTGACCAACACCAACCACCCCGATGGCCGCAGACGGGACCTTGCCGTCACCCTGCACCGAAGCGCTAAAAACAGCGCAACCGCCATCATCGAATTTGAAGACCGAACCCAACAGGTTGCCCTTGCAAAACACCTGCACAAAACAGAAGCGACCGATCCCCAAAGCGGAGCGTTGCGCGCCGGTGCGTTTGAAAAAGAGGTGCAAAAACGCCTCGCACTATGCGCACCGAAGGGCGAACCTGCGCTGCTGATAAATCTGCGGATGAATGCACAGTCGACAACGGGCATGGGGCTAACATTCGTGCAGCGCGGCGCGTTGCTTCAAACCTTGACCACGCGCCTCCAAGAAGAGTTTGGCGAAGATTGCCCGGTCGGTCGCACCGACGCCCTGTCGCTTTCGTTTCTTACCGACACGTCCGAGGATGCCGACGAACATGCACACATGATCGCCCAAGCCAGACGTATCACCGCTACCGTCATCAAACAGTTCAACGCCCCGCTGGAAATCCAGATTGGCGCTGCGCTTTTCCCCGATCATGGCTTTACGGTTCAAGCTCTACTAAATTGTAGTATTCTCGCACAAGCATCACCATTCATTGATTTTTTCTCCTCTGAACTTCGCGAAAAATCTGACCGACGCGCGGCATTGCTGGACGCGCTTCCCGCTGCGCTGCGTTGCGGTGAAATCGCGCCACACTTCCAACCTGTCATCAACGCTGCCGACAATAAGCTGATCGGTTTTGAAGCCCTCGTGCGCTGGCAACACCCAACGCTGGGGCGCGTCATCCCGCCTGACATTGTGGAGATGGCAACCAGCCTTGGCCTGCTGCACGAGCTCACCGCGAAGATACTCGCATGCGCATTGGACGAGGCGCGCAATTGGCCGGCCGGCGTCCACTTCGCCATCAACGTCACCCCTTCGCAGCTCAACACCAAACTGGTTGATCTGGTGCGCAGCGCTGTGCGCTCATGCGAGATCGAGCCATCGCGCTTGGAAATCGAAGTGACCGAAGAAGCGCTCATCGACAACTTCGACGCCTCCGCCGACATCATCGCACGCCTACGCGCAATCGGTGTTTGCGTAGCAATGGATGACTTCGGTTCGGGCTACACTTCGATTGGCAATCTACGCCGCTTGGCATTCTCGAAAATAAAGATCGACAAATCCATTTCAGATGGTCTGCCTGATGACCCCAAGACAATCGCCATCGTTCGTTCGCTCATGATAATGGCACGTGAACTTGATGTTGAGGTGACAGTTGAAGGCATCGAAACGGAGCCACAATTGGACTTTCTGCGTGCTTTCCATTGCGGCGTTCAGGGCTATGTTTTCAGCCCCCCCTTGCCGCCGGAAAACCTCTCCAAGCTGCGCCCTTTTCTCCATCCGTCCGATCGCAAAAGCAAAGCGCCGAACGTGCTTGCCATCGGCCCAAAGAAACGCGGCGCGTCCAAATCATGAAATGTCTAGCATGCGGCGTGTTAACCTCTTGGTAATATCTGTATTGCAAC
The DNA here is from genome assembly GCF_042676045.1 of Pseudahrensia aquimaris. Lineage (NCBI taxonomy): Bacteria > Pseudomonadati > Pseudomonadota > Alphaproteobacteria > Hyphomicrobiales > Ahrensiaceae > Pseudahrensia > Pseudahrensia aquimaris. The sequence goes on from NZ_JBHTJV010000005.1 coordinate 206,765, forward strand.
TTTAAGTTGTATTTGATTTATTGAGCTCGCGATGAATTTCGGAGCTGATAATGTTGGATACAGCCACGCTTGAACACAACAAGCCTAACCAAAGAAGCAAAAAGGCTGTGAAGCCGGGCAGCGATGCTGGCACAGTCACGCTCCATTGGCTCACCGTTATCTCGTTGATCGTTAGCCTGCTTACTGGCCTGCGGATCTCAGCAGATGGCCTCACCAATCATTGGGCAGCAGCGCTGGACCCCATTCTGCCCCAAGGTGAAATCTGGACCTGGCACATCGCCGCAAGCATAACCCTCATTGCAAGCACGGCTGCCTACTTCATCTATGTGCGCCGCGCTGTTTTGGGAGCACGCAACGCACCTTCGCGGTTGAAAACACTAACACCGCCCACCACCAGCCGCCTTCGTTGGCGTGCAATCAATGTCGCACTGCACTGGTTCGCATACGCAGCAATTCTCGCCCTCACGGTGACGGGCATCGCACTCTATCTGGGTTATGCCAGCCTGTTTCTCACCCTGCACACGTGGCTGGCGTGGGCGATGCTGGCCTATATCGCCATCCATTCACTTACCCATTTTCTCTATGGTGGCATCGCGCAACTGCTCCGCCTGTTCCGCCCGGAACCCTTGTTAGAGAGCTTCCAGACAAAAGTTTGGCCGTTCGGCATCGCAATGATCGTCGCCATCACCACAGCAGCTGCAGCCGTTGGCCTGGATTGGACCACACGGCCAACGATCACAGCCTTGGCCATCACCAGCACACCAACTTTGGACGGCGTGCTGGATGAGCCATTTTGGGCAATGGCCGAAACAGCGACAATAGAAACCCATCAAGGCGCTAACCTTGGCGGCACAGGCTCCAGCAGCGTTTCCATAAAGGCCACGGTCAACGAAGACACGATCCATTTCGCATTCCTGTGGCAAGATCCAACCCGCTCCCTCATGCGCTCACCCGTGGTGAAAAGTGACGATGGCTGGCGGGTCATCTCAACAGGCGCAGCGCAGGCAGACGTGAACGATTACTACGAAGACAAATTCGCAGTCCTGTTTTCGCTCAACGACCAATTGGGCGGCGGCGGTTCCACTTATCTGGGAAAAGATCCGCTGCCGAACTACCCCAAATCACCCCACCAGCGCGGCCTGCACTACACAGATGACGGGCGCATTCTCGATCTATGGCAGTGGAAATCATCGCGCGGCGGCATGCTCGGCTATGTTGACGATATGCATTTTGGCCCACCGCTGAAGGCAACACCGGCACAGGAGCAAGGCAAGAAGCGTTACGCCGCGGGCTACACCTCCGATCCCGGCAAGGCGATCTACGAATACAATTACATCGCAGACGGCGCTAACGGCTATGACAGCCCCGTACGTCTGAAACGACTGCCGCGCGATCTCGCTGCCATGCGCCTCGCCCTTGGTCGCTTGCCAAGGGGTGCAGACGGCGACAACGCAGAAGGCTCAAAGTGGTGGATGACGCGAGACGATTCCGTGCCTTACCACCCCGCTCTGGACGCCGCGATACCCATTGGCACCGTCCTGCCCACCACGCTCAACATCCACCAATACAATGGCGACCGCGCAGACCTATCCGGCGGTGCGCGGTGGAGGGATGGGATCTGGACATTGGAAGTCAGCCGCAAGCGCGACACCGGCTCGCCCTACGACATGGCCTTCCACAAGGGCCGCACAATTTATGTCTGGCTGTCGGTTTTCGATCACAACCAGACCCGCCACACCCGTCACCAGCGCCCCGTGACGCTCGTCATTCCAAACTAGCCACAGCACCAGACGAGAGGCACTCATGCACTCAACGCTCAACTTCAACGGTAAAATCGTGCCCGCAGAACGCGGCGAAACGCTGGTAGATGCGGCCTTGTCTGCCGGAATTTTGGTGCCGCACGATTGCGCCACGGGCCAGTGCGAAACCTGCCGTGTGCGCGTAGTCCACGGCGCGGTGGAAGCGAACAATACGAATTACGGCGACACAGTGCTGGCGTGCCAAGCGCGCGTGTCTGGCGATGCCACGATCACGTTCGACGAAGCCCTGCCCGTAGAGCGGCGACACGGACAGATCGAGACAATCCACGCATTGTCTGATGATGTTCTGGAAATCACCACGCGCCTGAACGAACCACTGCTCCACCGCCCCGGCCAATACGCCAAGATTGCCTTTAATGGCTTTCCGCCCCGCGAATATTCTTTCTCCGCACCGGTAGGAGACACAGACCAACCCGACCAGGCGATCTTTCACATCAAGCGATTGGCAAACGGACGCGTGTCTTCGCAATTCGGCAAAGCGATCGAAGTCGGACACGCCCTGCGCATCGAAGGCCCGTATGGCAGCGCCTATTTGCGTGAGGCGGAAGACGGCCCGCTTGTGCTGGCGTCCACAGGCACTGGCTTTGCGCCGATCTGGTCGCTCGCCCGCTCGGTGGTTAAATCGGGTTCTGCACGGCAAGTCTCTTTGATCACAGGCGTCCACAACCCATCATCCATTTACATGATGCCCGCGCTGCGCTGGTTAGCGGAAAACAGCCGAGCCAACATCGTCCTTACCGCCCGTTCGGCAAGCGATGAAAGAACTTTCAGCGGAACTCCGGACCAACATCTCCCAAGTCTCAACAACGAAACCAGCATCCACGTTGCAGGCAATCCTCGAGTCGTCACCAGCACTCAACAGCTTGCCGCGCAGGCCGGCGCGAGGTGCTATGCCGACCCGTTCACAGCGAGCCAGGGCAAGAGCGGCTTGATCGACCGTTTGCGCGGTTGGAGCGGACTGTCAGGCAGGCTCTGATGCCGGCTTGGCAGGCAGACTGGGAACACCTTGCACATCAATGAGGAAGCGTTTCACGGTGCGATCAAGGTCGCTTACATCGCCCAACAGCGCTTCAACTTCGGCACCCATTTCCTTCCCCCCTTCGCCGATCGTGGAAATAGTTTCGCTCAGCCGATCAATCGCATCGCGCACCAGTTTGGCCTGCGAACCGACGGATGAGCCCTCGCTTGCACCGTCATCTATCAGGCGCATTGAAACGAGACGGCTTTCATCAGCCTCGCCTTCCGCCAGACTGGTCAGCGAGGCGATGCGGTCAAGCGAAGTCTGCACCCGCTCGCTTGCATCAGACAGGCGGAACAGCTTTTTGCGAAGCCCCGTTCGGCAATCGTCCAGCATGGTTTGCAGCGCAGCGCGGCTGTTGCGAAGTGCATTCACGTCGGCCACATCGGCCTGCAATTGTTCGCGCTCTTTCACCGATTGCTGCAAAACGGTCACGGCGCGGGCAATCTCGCCGACCTCGTCCGGGCGTGAGCGGCCTGCAACCCGTGCCATCCAGTTTCCCTTGGCAACGGAACGAACCGCATTTGTGATTTGCGCCAACGGTGCCATCACGCGGCGCGTTACACAGCTGGAAAACAAGGCAGCCAGTATCAGCGATGCAGCCGACAAAATCGAGACCCACCGAATGAGCCCGTCACGCTCTTCCGCCAGCGCCTTTGTCAACGCGCCTGTCTCTCTGGTCATCTCGGCACGCGGCGTGTGCACGCAAATCTTCCACACCTCTTCGAATGGAGCGCAATAGGAAATCAACGGCAAAGTCGATGCGCTTTGGGTGCTCAGCCCCGCTTGCATAAGCGTCGCATTATCATCCAAAACCTCGATACCCAGATTGCGGCTGCTGGTGAAACGATCGATCAGAAGATCATCGCCTGAAAGCAGGCGATGTCCGACAACGAGCGCCAACACATCACCGAATTCATCAAAAACAGGATGTATGGAGACCGCGGCCAGCCCTTCGCCCTTCATCCCGATACCCGCACCGTAAACAGCATCAACGGGAAAATACTTGCGCAGGAAAACCGGTTTATCGCGGTTGACTTGATCCAACAGGCCGCGCGCTTTCTCCGCCAAGGGCGAGGAAGCAAATATTTCGTTCACGGTCAGCAGGTTCAGCCCGGGTTGGTGCGAGCCGACCGCCTTCAACGCGCGATCAAAAACCACGACAGAATCCAGATGGTATGACGCCGCCGCCTTGGCAATTGTCATATCGATGGCGACGATATTGCCCCGCTCAATAAGTTCCCGCGTCTCATTGCGTCCCGCCAGCGCGGATACGGAAGCGTGCACGTCATTTTCCGCACGCTGCAAAAACGAAACGGCAAGTTTCCCTTCAAGCTCCAATTGCTGCGAAAATTTCGCCTGCATACGATGTTCAATCGAACGGGCCTGAGCCCGCGTCGCCTGGTTCAGCCGCCAGGCGGTGAGCGACACAAAAACCGCCAGTGCCACCGCAACGGTCAGCGTCACGGTCCAGACGAGTCGGCTCGACAAACTCATTGCGCAACAGTACCCGTCGCATCGGCATCGTCGCCAGCAATCGGCACCGCACCCAGCGCCGACAACAGAGCCTGTGCTTTCGGTGATTGGCCGTAATCGACAAAAGCCTTGGCATCGTCGCGTAAGTCATCACGCCGCCAAACATAAGACACTGTCACCGCGCTGAAATAGCCTTGGTCAGTCGGGTGAAGCCCTTCAATTTTGAGCACGTTGACACTCTCCTCCAGCACCCGCGAGAACGGACCAAAGCCAATCGCGCCCAGCGTACTTTTCACCGATTCAACAGAATCCTGTGTGGTCACCGCGATCTTCGACCGTGTCGTGAGTTCCAAATCGTCCCATCCGGGCATGGAGCGGCGAAGCACAGCGAGCGTGGAATCCGTGTCTTCGCGGCGCACAACCTTGATGCGCAAATCCGGCCCGCCCAGAGCCGCCCAATTGTTGACCGCACCGGAATAGATGCCGATGAGCTGCTCGTGGCTGAGGCTTTCAATCGCCAAGTCCGGATGCGTGTATATGGCGCTCGGCAGACGAAACATCGCCCGCGCCACCAAGCCGCTGGCCTCTTCCGTTGGCTTCAACGGCCGCGCCACCCGTGCCAAAGGTGCCTTGCGCCCGCCCACGGCCGCAATGCCGCCGCCGGAACCGATGCTGGGCGGCACAAGAATGACCGTATCCGGGTTATCAGAAGTGAACGCCGCGCCAAGGGCGCGAACAAGTTCCATCCCATCTCCCGTTCCGACCACCTGGATAGGGCGGGCCTCCACCGCAGCGGTGGCGAGGGACAAGACGATTGATGCCATAACAAGAGCTTTCATAAATCCACCTGACTGGATGCAATTTGGATAATTGCAACCTATTAGTGTTTTATGAACAACATTTAAACCTATGCGATTAAATTTGAACCGCTCCGATCAGCGTGAAAGCCCTTTCTCCTCCAGCGCCCGAAGGTACGCTGCAAAAAGTGTTTCGCCCTCCTTCGCCAGCCGGTGCAAAACCGACCACGAGTAAATGCCGGTGTCATGGCCGTCATCGAAAACCAGCCGCACAGCATAATTGCCCACCGGCTCAATCTGCCGAATGGTCACGCTACTTTTGCCGGGTACGGTTTTCTTGGCACTTGGATCGTGGCCTTGCACTTCAGCAGACGGACTTTCCACACGCAGCAATTCCGCGCTCAATTCATGCCGCTCGGCATCACCAAAGGAGACGGTGAGTGTGCGCTTGTCGGCGGAAAGGCGAATTTCACTGGGGGTAGCAACGGTCATGAAAGATGAACCTCGTAGGGCGCGTTCAAATTACATTCCTCCAAATTATCGCCTGCGCCCGCGCGGTCCATGACGAGAAAATCGCTCACCTCTTCCAGCGAGATCAGCGGGTGGTGCCAAACGTTGCGGCTGTATTGCACACCCTGATCGCCCTGCGCGATAAAGGCATTCGGCTTGCCCGGCGCACCGCCCGCATCTGGCGCGACGACGACAATCCATGGGCGGTTCTGCATCGGCACAAAAGCCTGAGAACCAAGCGGATGGCGTTCCATCATGGTGATTGTCAGCGGCATGGAGAAAGGCTGGCCGCGAAAGATCGACAGGATCACTTCTCCATCCACACTCTCGGCCTGTGCTAAAGCGTGAAATCTCTCGGTCGTGCCGTTGTTGATGGCGAAACTGTCCGCTCCATCAGTCTCGATGACATTCCCGTAGGGCGAGAAAGCCTCGCGGGTCAGCGGCTTTGCCACCAGTCGCGTCAATTCAGCCATGCTTTGCCTTTCCGCATTGAACTCGCACTCATGTTTGGCCACGATAGGGCTTATGAACAAGATCACGTTTCGGGGCTACACCGCGCTTTCGCGGGGCGCAATGGCGGCGCTGGTCGCAGCCCTTCCAGCAACACTGTTGCCCGCTTCGCAAGCGCTCGCGGCAGAAAACGCGATTGCGCGGCTCAACTATGCCGGCTTGTCACGCCGCAGCCATTGCACAGCATCGTTGATCGGCCCGTCGCGCCTGCTCACAGCCCGCCATTGCATAGAGAACCGCCCGCGCAGGGATTTGCGCGTTGTCTTCGGTTATGATCGCGGCGAATGGGTGGAACTGCGCAAGGTCAAAAGCATCCATCCGCACAAAAGCCGCGACATCGCCGTCATCTGCCTCGACAAACGCTCGGCCCAAAAACCCCTGCCGATGGGCGACGTGAAAGGCTTGGCAAAACTGTCCACAGCCGATGTGACAGGCTATCGCCGCTCCAAAGCCCACATCACCACTACGCTAACCTGCGCACTGCAAAAGGGCAGAACGCGGGCGCGGATGGAATGTCCAGTGGAGCCGGGAATGTCCGGCTCGCCCGTTCGTGTGGACGGCAAAATCGTGGGCGTCATGGCATCCACCAGCAAAGCCTTCAGCGTGGCAACACTTGCAGACGATCTGCCGGATGCCCCCTGCAAATAGTGGCTTGATGCCGGTTCGATTTCGCTCCACGCTCATACAAACGCACGGGAGCAAGACGACATGAGCCGCCACGTATCGGAACTCGAAACCCTGATCGCAACGCAGACCAATTCTGCCCACGTCCCGCTCGCATCGTCCATCCAAGAAAATATACCCGTCTACGATTGCGCAAGACTTGCCAGTCATCTCGACGGTGAACTGCGTCAGAATTTAATGAAGGAATTGGCGCAGGTCTTACTCACCGGCGCCGGCGTTTTCGTGCTCAAGAGCGGATACCAAGACACATCAATCATCGATGAAGCGACCGATGCGTTCAACCAGATCATCGCCCGCGAAAAACAAGGTTCGGGTGGTGGCGGCGATCATTTCGCCAAGGCAGGTTCAAACGACCGCATTTGGAACAGCCTGGAAAAACTGTGCCGCGAAGCGCCCGAACTCTATGTGCGCTACCACGCCAACAGATGGCTGGAACTAGCGGCAGAAAGCTGGCTTGGCCCCGCTTTCCAAATGACCGCGCAGGTCAATCTCGTCCACCCCGGCGGCGCGGCGCAAGAGGGCCATTGCGACTATCATCTCGGCTTCATGACGGCAGAACAAGTCGCCAGCTATCCGGCACACATTCACGCCACATCCGCCCAGCTCACTCTGCAAGGTGCCATCGCGCACGGACAAGTGCCCATCGAAAGCGGACCGACGAAACTGCTGCCCCATTCGCAAAAATGGCCGCACAACTATGCGCTATTCCGCGAAAACGAAGTGCGTGCCCTGTTCGAGGCGAATTTCGTGCAATTGCCGCTCGACAAGGGTGATCTCGTCTTCTTCTCCCCCGGCCTTCTGCACGGCGCAGGCGATAACCGCACGCAAGACATCCACCGCCTCGTTAATCTGGTGCAGATTTCGTCTGCATTCGGACGCGCGATGGAAACCATCGACCGCACCGCCATGTGCAAGACGGTTTTTCCGTTCCTGAAATCGGGAACCTTATCGGCAGGCGAAATCCACGCCGTCATCGCCAGCACGGCGGAAGGCTATTCCTTCCCCACCAATCTCGACAACGACCCACCCATCGGCGGCCTCGCGCCGCAAAGCCAGCAGGCGTTGATGCATCAAGCGTTGCGAGAAGACTGGGATCAGGCGGCGCTTGAAAAGGCGCTGGACGAGCGCGACGCCAAACGGCGAGCCTAGGCTCTCTTCATTTGCATGAGTGGAATGAAAGCAAAGATAAGCTGCGCGAGAAGCCCAAGTGCGCCCTCTGCACTGACTAAAGAAGCGAAGTAGTCAGCGAGCGTCAGCCCAAACCCAAACAGACCCAACGAAATCTCCGCTGCCGACAACAGCGCAAAGGCCGCGCCGCCCATCAACAGGCGATCAGCGACGCGATGGGGCACACCAGCCTTGCTAACGATCATTCGGCATAGCACCCAAGAGGCCAGCAGCATGAACGGCAGTTCCACCGCCACAGCCATCAATTCTCCAAGGGCAGGTGCCACCACCAAGACACGTAAAGTTCCAAGTGCGAAGCCAACAGCAAAGACGCAGGCGAAATAGAAGAAGCCGGCTTGCAGATCGCGAACCACCATACCGCTCCCTAGTTTTGCAACCCTTTCACGAAAGTTCGCAGCAGAAATTCCAATTGCGGCGGCACGGCATCAAGCGAAATACCCGACACCCTGCCCTCCATCGACAGGCTAACGACGCCATGGACAGAGGCAAACAGGCTGCGCGCTGTGCGCTGTAACAGAGCGTCATCAGCATCAGGCATATATTTGCGGAGTGGCCGCTCGATATGGCGAAACAGCGTCTTCTGCCCCTCCAGCACCCAATCAGGTAGCGGATAATCGGCGGGAAGATCGTGATCGAAAAGCGCACGCCACAGATTGTAGTTTTCGCGCACAAACGAAAAATACGTCAACGCCAATTGCACCATGCACTCAATAGGTTCGTCTTTTGCACGCAAAGCGCCCGTCTCTTCCATCACAACATCAATGCGCTTGAGCGTGCGAAAACTGACGTGGAGAATGATCGCGTCGAGATCGTCCACCACATTATATATAGCTCCCACAGAGCAGCCAGCGTCTTTCGCCAGATCGCGAGCGCGAAGCTGCGCAACGGTGTCCGATGCGATTCGCTTTTCAGCCGCGTGGATCAGATCCTGATGCAACTGCGCTTTACGCTGAGCGACTTTCGACATTCTCAAACTTTCCTATGCGAATGAAATTCCCGCGGGGAATGTCCCGCGCCACACGAATAAACCATCAATTAACCAAGCGCCACCGAAAAATGAACATTGTTCAAATTAGTTCTTGAACAATGTTCACGAACGTGTATATTCGTCTCATGAACAACGTTCACGAACCCGAAGGAAACAAAATGTTCAAGACAGTCCTCACCCTCTTCCGCGGCCGCAGCGCCGATGCAGCGGAAGCATTCACAGACGCAAACGCCCTGCCCTTGCTGCGCCAACAAATCCGCGATGCGGGTGCGGCGGTCAAAAAATCCCGCCAAGCCGTCGCCATCGCAATGGCCGGTCAGGAACAAGAAGTCGCCCGCCACGCGAAAATCAAAAAGCAGATCGCTGATCTGGAAACCCGCGCCATGGCGGCCATCGAGGCCAACAAAGCCGAACTGGCGCAGGAAGCAGCCGAAGCGATTGCTGGCTTGGAAGACGAAAAAGCCTCATCGGAAAAGGCGCAGGCCCGCTTCAACGCTGAAATCTCTCGCCTGAAAAAGGAAATCCGCACGGCACAACTTAAAATGCGCGATCTGGAGCGCGGTCAACGCCTCGCTGTTGCCACCCAGCACACGCAAAAGCTGGCCGACGAAAGCCCGCTCGACACCAACAGCACCCTGCGGGAAGCCGAAGAGACACTCGCCCGCCTCGAGCAGCGCCAGCAGGCAACAGACCTCACCCGCAAGGCCGAAGCGGAACTGGAGACCTCCACTGCCCCCGCCGACGTCGCAGAACGCATGGCCGAAGCCGGCCTCGGTGCGCCCCTGCGCTCTTCCGCAGACGACGTGCTAGCCCGCCTGAAAGCCAAGGCAGAAAAGCCAACCAAAAAAGCAAGCTAACCCAACTCTAACCCAACCCAACCGCGCCAATCACGGCGCACCCAACCAAAACAGGAACTAAGACCATGAACAACGCAACAAGCATCACAAACAACATCTGGCAGACATTCACCTTCGCAGCTTTCGGCCTCGCAGCCTGCATGATGGCAGGCGGCATCTTCTTCCTCGAAGCATCGTTCTCGGCCAAAGGCTTCTACGCGATGGCGGCCATCATGCTGGTCTACACATCCGTCGCCATGACCAAGACCCTGCGCGACAACGAAGAGACCAAAGCCCTTCACAACCGCATCGAAAGCGCCCGCACCGAAAAGTTGTTGATGGACACCAAAGACAGCGACCTCATCTAAGCGCTGCAAAAACAAGTCAGGGAAGGCCGGAGCGAAAGCTCCGGCCTTTTTGTATGACCCCAAATATCAACCAAAGGCATGATTGCGCTCTCCCTTCCCGCCCAATAAGTTAAACGCCACACGGCGAAAAAGCCGAGCGGAGGGGACACCATGCAAGACATTCTTCAAGAGCTTCAATCGCGCCGCGACGAGGCCATTGCCGGCGGCGGTGAAAAGCGGGTTGCCGCCCAACATTCCAAGGGCAAACTCACCGCCCGCGAGCGCATCGAAGTGCTGCTCGATGAAGGCTCGTTTGAAGAATACGACATGTTCGTCACCCACCGCTGCACCGATTTCGGCATGGCGGACCAGAAAATCCCCGGCGACGGCGTGGTGATCGGCTGGGGCACGATCAACGGCCGTCTGGTCTATGTCTATTCCCAGGATTTTACCGTGCTGGGCGGCTCGCTTTCCGAAACCCACGCCGCGAAAATCTGCAAGATCATGGACATGGCCATGAAAAACGGCGCGCCCGTGATCGGCATGAACGATTCCGGCGGCGCACGCATTCAGGAAGGCGTGGCCTCGCTCGGCGGCTACGCCGATGTGTTCCAGAAAAACGTGCTCGCTTCCGGCGTCGTGCCGCAGATTTCCGTCATCATGGGCCCATGCGCGGGCGGCGCGGTCTATTCCCCCGCCATGACCGATTTCATCTTCATGGTGCGCGATACATCCTACATGTTCGTCACCGGCCCGGACGTAGTGAAAACCGTCACCAACGAAATCGTCACGGCCGAAGAACTGGGCGGCGCAAAGACCCACACGTCGAAATCCTCCGTCGCGGACGGTGCCTTCGACAACGACGTCGAGACGCTTCGCCAGATGCGCCGCCTCTACGATTTCCTGCCGCTCAACAACCGCGAAAGCGCCCCCGTGCGCCCGTTTTTTGACTCGCCGGACCGTATCGAGCCCAGCCTCGACACGATGATCCCCGACAATCCCAACAAGCCCTACGACATCAAGGAACTCATCCATAAGGTCGCCGACGAGGGCGATTTCTTCGAGATCCAGGAAGCCTTCGCCAAGAACATCATCACCGGCTTCATGCGCCTTGAAGGCCAAACCATCGGCGTGGTGGCGAACCAGCCCATGGTGATGGCCGGCGTGCTGGACATCGATTCCAGCCGCAAGGCCGCCCGCTTCGTTCGCTTCTGCGATGCCTTCAACGTGCCCATGCTGACGCTGGTGGACGTCCCCGGCTTCCTGCCCGGCACCTCTCAGGAATACGGCGGCGTCATCAAACACGGCGCAAAACTGCTCTTCGCCTACGGCGAAGCGACCGTGCCCAAAGTCACCCTCATCACCCGCAAAGCCTATGGCGGTGCCTACGACGTGATGGCATCCAAACACCTGCGCGGAGACCTCAACTACGCCTGGCCCACAGCCGAAATCGCCGTCATGGGCGCCAAAGGCGCAGTTGAAATTCTCTACCGAAGCGAACTAGGCGACGCAGACAAAATCGCCGCCCGAACAAAGGACTACGAAGACCGCTTCGCCAACCCCTTCGTAGCCGCCGAACGCGGTTACATCGACGACGTCATCATGCCCAGCCAGACAAGGGTAAGACTGTGCCGGGCTTTTGCGATGTTAAAGGGCAAGAAGTTAGAGAACCCGTGGAAGAAGCACGATAATCTGCCTTTGTGAGGGCAGCGGTGCGAGGGCTGCTATGCGGACGAAGCTGCCAGTTGACATTCAGCCATTAGGCTAGAATGAACCATGCGCGCGATTGGAAAATCGCATTTGCTTTGGACACGATTGTGACTAGCCTACGCTTGAGAAATAATTCGTCAGCATGCTGATTGTGGATACCGCAAAGACGCAATCCACTACTTCACTTGAACAACCCGGCAGAAGTTGATGCCGCTGTAGACCTTTCTGCAGTTCTTGACAGCTTCAGATCGCGCAGCTTTTTTGGTTTTGTGGAGGCCAGACCAGCCGCACGTGTCTCGAACCATATTCATGGAAAAGGCACGATGAAATCCAGGCTTGACCCTTACCCTGTTAAACTCATTCAAGCGTTTTCGACATATAGCGACGTTCTTATCTTCCGCCGCAGCGCTAGAAACGATTATCCCGGCACCCACCGACATACTGTCGATCAAGACTATAGCAGATAGTGACAGTGTCGCAGCCGCGAAGGAAACAAGTCTCATAATTCAGCCTTTGGCGAGATTTAAAATTCTCACTCGCCGCGTAACCAAAGCAAACTTGTTTAATGAAAGCAAGGAAGATGAGTGCACATCGTCTGCCAACAGGCGTTACGCTTTATGCATTGTTCGTCGATGTATACCGCGAAAAAGAGCTGCTTGGCTTTATCGACGCAGCAGTTTGGGAAATCACCCTCAAGCGGCGGGTTCAACTTTGTGGATGGCGGTATGACTATCACGCCCGCCCGGTTACGCCTTATACTGATCGAGAACCGCTTGCCGACATGGCTTCAGTAAAAAGCCGCATGGGAGAGCGATGTAATTGATGGTGTTCGAGGTCTGCGGGACCGACCTGAGTCGATTACATTCGAGGGGTGAATTTAAGGACCTGATATTTGTTCCGAGTGCTTAATAAGCAAATCGTCACTTCTGCTTCGGCCTCAAAGCCGCCATTGAGCACTCACCCTCACCCATCATTCCGCGGCACGCGCAACACCATCCCCGGCACGATCAAATTCGCGTCCGGCACGATGTGCTGGTTGGCCTGCTGGATCACTCCGAACATCGACGCGTCCCCATACTCATCCGCCGCAATGGCCGACAGCGTGTCGCCTGCCACGACAGTCCGCTCGCGATATCCCGTATAGCCCGGCAAAATCAGCGGGCCGTAGAGCACTGAGAGCGTCACCGATGGCGGGGGGCCGCCTTCTCCGCCTGCCGTATCGTCGGCAACCGTCAGAAACAGGCGCGAGAGTTTGAATTCGATGTCGTCGGGCACCGTGACGCTGCCCTGAAACTGCCGCAGCATCAGCGATCCGGCGTTGACGAAACTGTCGAATTGGTCGTGCCCCTCCGTCAGCATCACCGACAGCGTGCCTTCAAAGCCCACCGCGTTTCCCGCGATCAGAATTTCCTGACCCACCAGGTCAAACGGTGCCGGTTGTTGAATGTCGATGTTCATGGGAGCGCTCCTGTTTTCGTGGCTGGAGCCTCACACGATAAGCTATTCCCACCCGCCCATCTGTGCGCATTCCCACAGGCGGGAGACAAGCCCCACCCGCTCCAACATGTCACGCTTGCCCCCTCAATTTCCCCCTGCCAAACTCAGATCATGCCCCACCGCGTCGCCCCAGCACTGGCCCTCGCCACCCTCCTTCTCGCCTCCCCTGCGCACGCGCAAAGTTCTTCTTCGGCCCCCACCCCCGTCGACGTTGAACTCTTTCTCGCCGTCGATGTCTCCCGCTCCATGTCGCCCCGCGAGTTGGAAATCCAGCGGCGCGGTTATGCGGAGGCGCTTGCGTCCGATGAAGTCACCAAGGCCATCACGTCCGGCATTCATGGCAAGGTGGCGATCACCTATGTCGAATGGGCGGGCTTTGCCTCCCAGCGCACCATCGTGCCGTGGACGCTGATCGACAGCGCTGAGGATGCCCGCGCCTTCGCGCTGAAACTCACGGCGCAGTTCAACCCCTCCCTGCGCCGCACATCGCTTTCCGGCGCGATTGATTACGCCACCGCGCAATTTACGAACAACGGCTATCAGGGCCTGCGCCGCGTCATCGATATTTCCGGCGACGGGCCGAACAACGATGGCCGCCCGGTCGTTCCCGCCCGTGACAAGGCGGTCGCCGCGGGCTTCGTCATCAACGGCCTGCCGCTCATGACCCGCGACGGCATGGGCGCGCGCTGGCATCTGGATGATCTCGATGATTACTACCGCGAATGCGTCGTCGGCGGCCCCGCCTCTTTCGTCATCCCCGTGCGCTCGTGGGACCAATTCCCCAGCGCGGTGCGGCAAAAACTGGTGCTGGAACTGGCGGGCAAACCCCCGCCATCCGAACAACCGAAACCCATCCGCGCCTTCTACTCCGGCAAGACACCGGACGGCTATGACTGCATGATCGGCGAAAAAATCTGGCAGCAGATGCGAGATTTATGGAGCGAACCGAACTGGATGCAGCCTTAATAATTCGCTCACGCTGCCGGTCCTTCACACCTTCGCTTCGCGGAAGCGGCGCATGCGCGCCGGGTCGGCACTCGCCTCCCTGGCCGCTCAGCCCCATCAGTGCAGACGAAACTCCCCGTCCACGTTGCGCCATTCGCCGGGGCGGATGAGCTTTTGGTGGGTGTATTGCACCGAATGCAGCCGCCCGTCCAACTCCGCTTTCCAGAAATCGAGAAAGCCGAGCAGTTTGGGAAAGTCCGGCGCGAGATCGTATTCCTGCCAGACGAAATTCTGCAAAACGCTGTCGAAATCCGGCATGTGATAATAGATATTGGCCGTTGTCAGGCCGTGCCCCTCCATCATCAATTCCAACTCGCTGCGCGGCGGTTCAAGCTGGTCCATCGCAAGGCTCCCATTTTGCAAAAAATCACGCAAATGATGCCAAAATGCGAAAATCTTGCAAGTTTTTTCTTCATTAAATCATATTGTTAGCACCAAATTAGCTTGAGTGCTAATTTTTTGACTCCACCCTCTTGAAACGCCCCATAGGCGAAAATAAATCGCGCAATAGCGGAGGCTCGAAGGCGCAAAACGCGCCCAAAAGAGGTCCGCACCGTTCTTCATTTTTTGCTCAAGGAGGAAACCCGAAATGAAGTTCACACCCCTTCACGACCGCATCCTGGTTCGCCGCATTGAGGCGGACGAAAAGACAGCAGGCGGCATCATCATTCCAGACACAGCCAAAGAAAAGCCGATGGAAGGCGAAGTCATCGCTGTCGGTTCCGGCGCGCGCGACGAGACGGGCCACAAAGTGCCGCTCGACGTTCAGGCCGGTGATTTCATTTTGTTTGGCAAGTGGTCAGGAACCGAAGTCACCATAGACGGTGAAGAGCTGCTCATCATGAAAGAAAGCGATGTGATGGGCATCGTCCACCACACCGAAGCTGCCAAGAAAGCCGCCTGATCCTCGTGCGGATCAGGCTTTTTTGTAAAGGAGCAATTCTATGTCTGCAAAAGAAGTGAAGTTTTCCACCGATGCCCGCACGCGCATGCTGCGGGGCGTGGATATTCTGGCCGACGCGGTGAAAGTCACCCTCGGCCCCAAGGGGCGCAACGTCGTCATCGACAAATCCTTCGGCGCACCGCGCATCACGAAAGACGGCGTTTCCGTCGCCAAGGAAATCGAGCTTGAAGACAAGTTCGAAAACATGGGCGCACAGATGGTGCGCGAAGTGGCCTCCAAGACCAACGATCTGGCAGGCGACGGCACCACCACCGCAACTGTGCTGGCCCAAGCCATCGTCCGCGAAGGCGCAAAGGCAGTCGCCGCCGGCATGAATCCGATGGATCTCAAACGCGGCATCGACCTGGCGGTCGACAAAGTCGTCGCGGAGCTGAAAGCCAACGCCAAGGCGATTTCGAAAAACGAAGAGATTGCCCAGGTCGGCACCATTTCCGCCAACGGCGACAACGAGATCGGCGAGTTCCTCTCCCGCGCCATGGAAAAGGTCGGCAACGAGGGCGTCATCACTGTTGAAGAAGCCAAGTCGCTGGAAACCGAGTTGGAAGTCGTCGAAGGCATGCAGTTCGACCGCGGTTACCTCTCCCCGTATTTCGTGACCAATCAGGATAAGATGCGGGTGGAACTGGAAGACCCTTACATTCTGTTGCACGAGAAAAAGCTGTCGAACCTCCAGTCCATCCTGCCGCTGCTTGAAGCTGTCGTTCAGTCAGGCAAGCCGCTGCTCATCATTGCCGAAGACGTGGAAGGCGAAGCGCTGGCGACGCTGGTGGTCAACCGCCTGCGCGGTGGCCTGAAGGTCGCTGCCGTGAAAGCACCGGGCTTCGGCGACCGCCGCAAAGCCATGTTGCAGGATATCGCGGTCCTTACCGGCGGCGAGGTTATTTCCGAAGACCTTGGCATCAAGCTTGAAAACGTCACGCTCGATATGCTGGGCACCGCCCGCAAGGTCGCGATCACCAAGGAAGACACCACCGTGGTCGATGGCGCTGGCGACAAGGCGGCAATCGACGCCCGTGTGGCGCAGATCAAGCAGCAGATCGAGGAAACCACCTCCGACTATGACCGCGAGAAACTGCAAGAGCGTCTGGCGAAACTCGCAGGCGGCGTGGCCGTTCTGCGCGTCGGCGGCGCAACCGAAGTGGAAGTGAAGGAAAAGAAAGACCGCGTCGATGACGCCCTTCACGCCACCCGCGCAGCCGTCGAAGAAGGCATCGTGCCAGGTGGTGGCGTGGCCCTGCTTCGGGCGGCAAAAGCGTTGGAAGGCATGACCGGTGCCAACGAAGACCAGACCCGTGGCATCTCCATCGTCCGTTGGGCGATTGAGGCCCCCGCCCGTCAGATTGCCTCTAATGCGGGGCATGAGGCTTCCGTCATCGTTGGCAAAATCCGCGAGAACGATAAGGCCTCGTGGGGCTGGAACGCACAGACGGACGAATACGGCGATCTGTTCAAAATGGGCGTTATCGACCCCGCCAAGGTGGTTCGCACGGCCCTGCAAGACGCTTCGTCCATCGCGGGCCTGCTCGTCACCACCGAAGCGATGGTGGCTGAGGTGCCGAAGAAGGAGGCCGCACCCGCCATGCCGGCAGGTGCAGGCATGGACTTCTAAGCCGTCAGGCTATCAGGCCAAAAGGAAAGCGGCGCTTCGGGAAACCGGAGCGCCGTTTTTCACATGTGGTCCCGGGCTTCTTTCTCCGCCCGCAGCCAGATGGCAATGCCACCGGCAATGCTGCCGATAAGCGATGCAAAGCTGAACAGAAGCAGGAAAGTGAACAGCAACCACTGATCCGATTTCTCAATCATGGTGCCGATGCGGCGCACGTCGTGGTGGATAATGAGGTAGCCGATCAGAATACCAATCGCCCCACCCCAGGCTGTCTGCACCATAATCATGCGCAGCCACGACCAATGCTCGTCGCGCAAGGCCGCGCGTTGCCGCTCGCTCATCTTACGTTGCGGCGGTGCAGACGTGTCGTCTTCGGGTGTGTCGCCGAAAAACCGTGCCGCTCGGGAGGGATGTTTTCTTCGCATGCCCCCTCCTTTCAGCTTTTCAATGAGGCTTGCTAAGCCAACCCGCGGGGCGGGCGTTGGTTGGCAATGTTAAACTGCATGCCCGCCAGCAAATCAGCGAGATCAGGCCGGGCCGCAGGTCCGTTGCTGATACATGTAATCTGCAAAACGCCCGATGGCGATATGCAAAAGTGTCCCGGTTCGGCGAAGTTGCGGTCGTTCTCCGCCTCCGATAGCGGCGATGAGATGTAAAGCCCCAGCGCCTCCATCTGGCGCTCGCTCAAGCCATAGGCCAGCGGAAACGTCCAGCCAAACTCCTCCAGATCAGCCTTCGCCTTTGTTTCGGGATCGGCGGAGACGACCAGAATATCGAAACCCGCAGCCTCCCAATCCCCCTTCATCGCTTCCAGCTTGTTGAGATAGGTTTTGCATTTTGGGCAGTGCTTACCGCGATACACGATGAACAATGTCCAGCGTTCCCGCGCGCCGCCGATGCTGACCATGGCGCCGCCCACAAGGTGAAAATCCATTTCGGGAAATTGGCTTCCCGCATCCAGTTTCATGGAAGGCATTGGTGGTCCCCTAACGCTCTGTTTTCGCAAAACGCCAGTGTTGCCGAAAAACGGCCCCGCGCCAAACGATCATCTTGGCAAAATAAACCCCTGCCCGCCCCTTGGACCACGGTTGTCGCTCCCCATATCATCGGTTTAGAGATTTTCACACGACACTTTGATCAAGGACACGACCCCATGGCTGACGAAAAACCAGATCCCGCAAACAACTTCCCCGCAGGCTACGAGCCAGCTTCGGTTTGGACATGGGACAAAGGCAATGGCGGGAAATTTGCCAACATCAACCGCCCGATTTCCGGCGCAACGTCCGAAAAAGACCTGCCCGTCGGCAAACATCCCTTGCAGCTCTATTCCCTCGCCACCCCCAACGGCGTGAAAGTCACCGTGATGCTGGAAGAGCTTCTGGCGAAAGGTTTCAGCGAGGCGGAATACGACGCTTGGCTTATCAATATTGGCGAAGGCGACCAATTCGGCTCCGGCTTCGTCGGCGCAAACCCCAATTCCAAAATCCCCGCGCTGATGGACCACAGTGTGCCGGAACCGCGCCGCGTGTTCGAATCCGGCGCGATCCTTCTCTATCTGGCTGAGAAGTTTGGCGCGTTCCTGCCCACCGAACCCAAGGCCCGCACCGAGGCGCTCAACTGGCTATTCTGGCAGATGGGTTCCGCGCCCTATCTCGGTGGCGGCTTCGGCCATTTCTACGCCTATGCGCCGATCAAGATCCAATACGCCATCGACCGTTTCGCGATGGAAACCAAGCGCCAGCTTCACGTGCTCGACACCCATCTGGCCGACAATCAATTCATGGCGGGCAAGGATTATTCCATCGCCGACATGGCCATCTGGCCCTGGTATGGCAACGTCGTCACCGGCACGATCTACGGCGAATCTGGCACGTTCCTGCAGGTGCAGGAATACGAAAACGTCATCCGCTGGCAGAAGGAAATCGCCGAGCGCGAACCCGTCAAGCGCGGCCGCATGGTCAACCGCCCCTTCGGCCCGAAGGAAGAGCAATTGCACGAACGCCACGACGCCTCCGATTTCGAGCTGAAAACGCAGGATAAATTGGAAGCGGCCGAATAACGGTCCCTTAAACCGCTGTCTGTATACTCGGCCTCACCACAAGACCCGAGCAACAGACAGCGACATGAAGGCATTTGCCCCCATTGCTTTGCTAGCCCTGATTTCCGCAGCCCTCGTGGCGGCGGATTTCACGCTGTCTTCTGGACTGGACGCTGAAAAAGCAGCCGCGCCCCAGCGCCAAGCACTCGTCAGCCAAGACAAGCCCACGCAGCCCGCACCCGCCCCGCTGTCGCAGAAGTTGACCGCGCAAATTTGCACGGACATGCCAACGCAGGCAGACCGCCGCAACTGCTTCACCCGGTTTTTCGCCCAGCAACAGCCATTGGAAGAAGCATCAGAAGCGCTGGCAATCAAAGACGCTTGGCGCATCAACACGCGGCGTTTGGAGACCGACAAAACAGGCCGCATCCTCATCCGCAGCGCCAACATCCGCGCAACTGACGCACAGGCCGAAGGTCACGCCATCCAGCACATCTACGCCGCTTGCCGTGCGGGCCGCCACAGCCTTTGGCTCGATCTGGGCGAGGAAATCAGGGGCCGCAACGCCAACATTGCGGTCGAGTTCAGCTTCGACGGCGCGCCCTTCCTCACCACCTTCTTCGACGCATCGCAAAAGCGCACGGCCGTTGGCGTGTGGCAGGACGGTGCAACGCGCGACCTGCTGCAACAACTGGCGCAGGCCAAGTCCGTGCGCGTGCGCCCCATCCACGCGGAAATTTCGCAAGTCCCGGCAGAGTTCGACACCACCGCGCTGGCCCATGCGCTGGAGCCGTTCAAAATCGCCTGCCCCTAAGCCTCACTGCCCAAAACGAGGCTGGAAATCCCGCCCACCCGTGATATATCGGCTCCATGCACAAACACCGCGGCTTTCCATCGCGCCTTCCCGGCACGGATTATCAGTTCACCTTGCGCCGTGAGAACAAAGCGGGCGCCACGAAAATCATCGCCCGTGAGCGCTACGCCGACCGCAACCCGAAGGACCGCACGGCGGACATGAATTTCCTCGCCTGTCTGGTAAAGCATTTCGGCGACCAACCCTTCGAGCGCGGCAATCTCGACGCGGGCCGCATTTCGTGGCTGTTTGGCCGCGAGGTCATTCCCGCCGAAGACCCGTTCGACCCCGAAAGCTACGAAGCCCTGCTCATGGTCAACCGCAAGGTCGCCGAACGCTCCTTCCCCGAGGCTTTCGACGCAGACAACTGGATCGATTGAACAGCCCGTCTCCCCTAAAAACCCCGCCGTGCCGTCCCCATATCGAGGGAGAGGGGCACACCGGCAAGGAGACGCAAACCATGAAAATCGAACGCATCAGCGACAACCGCCTCGACTTCACCCTCACCGGCAAGCTCGACGCCGAGCGCATGAGAAGCCTGCTGGACGAGTTTTTCGAAAAATCCGAAGGCATGGAACACGGCCAGATGCTTTACGTCATCAAGGATTTCGAGTGGCCGTCGCTCTCCGCGCTGGCCGTCGAAATGCGCTACATGCCCCGCCTGTTCGGCCTCATCTCCCGCATAGACCGCGTGGCCGTGCTCACCGACACCGACTGGATCCGCAAAGCCGCCCTCATAGAAGGCAAACTCATCCCCGGCATCACGATCAAGGATTTCGACCTCGACGAGCACGAAAAAGCCGAAAAATGGCTCGCCGCCGGATGATGAAGGGTGGGCGGATATGCTGGCCCTGCACCCTAACCTGGCTCGCCGTGTGCGCGGTGATGCTGGGGGTGGTTTGGGGGCTGGGGTGATGCGGGATGTGGTGGCAAAAAACCAGCCTATTCTGTGCTTCTATGCCGCCTGTTCTGTACTGAAGTAGCTCGTTCCATTGCGATTTTCGATGACAGGGTTTTCGATTCCGAGCACAGACTTCATGTTTTCCAGAATCTCTTCAGAGACATGAAATGCCCCTAGATAGACGGTTGGGCCAAAGCGGTCGGTACGACCCAAAACATCGACCTTGCAGTGAGCGCGTTTGTACAGTTTCAGCATTGCAGGAACGAAATTCCCAACGATTGTCTTAATGCCAGCAGCACAGCCAATTTCTCCGATACCAACCAACAATTCTTCGGAGACGCATGAGATTCGCGCCCTTGAGGCTGGCGTATCAAGCCGCCTTTCGTCCACGCAAAACCTGGTGCACTCCCAGATAGTTGGGGACTCAAACTCCATTCCATCAGGCATGGTGTCGTAAAACACATCCTTGAGAAGTGTCGGACATGTGGTCGGAAGCAGTCTCAGTGAACCCAAAACGGAATCGTTAGTTGGATCCAAATTCAGCAAATACACTGCTTCATTGTGATCATATTCATCAATCTCCAAACCATCGTCGGTAACACTGACATCCCATCCCAAGCGCTCGCCAAATACGAATGCCCTTTGCTTATGCATTTGCTCCAACTGCGATTTATATAGGTGTTTATTGAATTGCTCCACGATGTGAATCACTGCTGCATACCCCGTTTTAGGTCGATCTAGACCAACAGGAAATCCGAGAGACCCACTTTGGTAAACATGCACAATTGTGTGTATCTTACACCTGAGAATCCGGCCGGATGAACCCAAGCTCAATCGCTTTGCTAATGGCTTGAGAGGTGTTGGCAGTGTTGAGCTTGTGTCTGGCTGTTCTCAGATACGCACGAACTGTATTTTCAGATAAATTCAAGATCGTTGCGGTTTCGCTCATGGTTTTCCCTCGGCTCATCCACTCAAGGCATTCTAGAGAGCGTGGAGGTAACCGCGACACTTCGCCGCCAATCACTCGCGAAATCGCTGTTTTATGAACACAATGACCAATTTCCAAAAGATCAGATATTTTTGGACGCCACCACTCAGACCATTCTTGGAACGGCAGGTCGGAGCTGATTGAGAACAAGCCGCGGTGGCCGTACCGTCCGATCAAAGGGATGGATAAGCCATTCACGCCGACTTCGTGTTCGGCCGCATCTTCGAAAAACGCTTTTTCGGCTTCGCTTATGATCTCGATCTCTGTCCAGTCGAACGCTAAAGAGCGTGAAAAGCCCTCTCTGACGACAGGATCGACATCAATATACCCGCGCGTAAGGTAGCGCTTTATCCATGAGGCGGGATAAGTGAGCCGAATGTAGGGATCGACGGATGGCCGTGCTCCCAAGCGAGAGGAGTGGTAGGCTATGAACTTTGCCGCCCCATCCTCTGCCAACACTCTGTTCAGCGCATTGATCGATTGCTCGACAGATTTTTCGGATTCAATCGCTTTGAACGCGCGTTCCCGAAACGTTTGAACATTCTCTTTGAACTTCTCCATTTGAAACTAAATTCCCCCTCGAAATCGAACTTGAAGACGCCCGATCCAATTCAATCAAACCTTGATAAAATGGTTCAAGATCAAGGTTATCGCAGTTGTCTATGGCAAGTGAAATACTGGCTATGTAAAGCGATCTCACAGAAGACATGGCCAACATAAAGTCGCGCCTTTGTCTTGGGCACTCGGTAAACCGTGCAGCTCCCATTGTTACCCCACCAAGTCGAATTGAATTTCTTCCAAACAAGTAGCCTTGCGTTGCGCAAAACGAAACCTGCACAATGGTAGGTAGCTGAAATCAAATTTTTTGTGCTAAGAATCATTTCGGGGAGGCTAGATGCGAAATCGTGTTTGTTGACAGACAGGAGAATTTCTTGCCGAGCCCTTTTCAAAAATTTCTTGAACCCCAATCGCTTGCTGACCCAAGAAGCAGCCCAGTAACAGATGCAGAACGAGAAGCTGCTGACGTGCTTGCAAATTCGCACGGACCGAACAGCGCAGAGGAAGCGTTATTTAGGGCACTTACATCGGAGAAAAACGATGACCTACGGACCAGCTTTTTTTGGATCAACGTGTATGTTGAGCTGAAATCTCGCGAATTTCAGGTGAATGCTTAATTCCCCCCCCAAAAACTTACCCCCGCCTCTCCCCCTTCCCCCACAATCCTCCCCATCCCGTGCGCGGGGAACGGTGGTGCCGGGCCGTCGGATATCATGCGCAAGGGACGGCTGCCGGAATTGCGGATAACGGAACGCTTTCCCGGCACCCTGCCTCGGTCCAGCAACGCGCATTGGGGAAGCCCAACGGTCAGGTTCTGACTCCTGCTTCAGCTTTTAAAAGAAGCGGCAGCAGGGAAAATGGCAGGGTTCAACAGCCGGTGGGGCGGGCGATGGCGCGCACACACACTACCAGATAGGCGCGCTTTCACCCGCTCCACAGTTCCCGCCGCCCGTGCGGTTTGAACCAGCCCAACTCTCGCGGAGAAAACCCTCCGGCGGAGGTTTTTGTGTTGCGTCCAAAGTCGGACGCAAGAACGGTTGCAACGCAAGCCGCTGAACGGCAAGATCGCCCTTCCAAGCCGGAGGGGACACTGCCGAAATGTTCAAAAAGATTCTGATCGCAAACCGCGGCGAAATCGCCTGTCGTGTCATCAAAACCGCCCGCGCCATGGGCATCAAGACCGTAGCCGTTTATTCCGACGCCGATAAGGACGCGCTGCACGTCTCAATGGCTGACGAGGCCATCCATATCGGCCCTCCGGCGGCAAACGAATCCTACATCGTGATCGACAAGATCATGGACGCGATCAAGGCTTCGGGCGCACAGGCCGTCCACCCCGGCTACGGCTTTCTGTCCGAAAATCCGAAATTTGCCGAAGCCCTGAAGAAAGCCAACGTCGCCTTCATAGGTCCGCCCGTCGGCGCGATTGAGGCAATGGGCGACAAGATCACGTCTAAGAAGCTCGCCCAGGAAGCAGGCGTCTCCACCGTGCCGGGCCATATGGGCCTGATCGAAGACGCAGATGAGGCCGTCAAGATCGCCTCGGAAATCGGCTATCCGGTGATGATCAAAGCCTCCGCAGGCGGCGGCGGCAAAGGCATGAGAATCGCATGGGACGACGCAGGCGCGCGCGAAGGGTTCCAGTCGTCAAAGAACGAAGCCGCCAATTCCTTCGGCGACGACCGCATCTTCATCGAGAAGTTCGTCACCCAGCCGCGCCACATCGAAATTCAGGTTCTGGCCGACAGCCACGGAAATTGCATCTATCTCGGCGAGCGCGAATGCTCCATCCAGCGCCGAAACCAAAAGGTAATCGAAGAAGCGCCCTCCCCCTTCCTCGATGAAAAAACCCGCAAGGCAATGGGCGAACAAGCAGTGGCGCTGGCCCAGGCCGTCGATTATTCCAGCGCAGGGACGGTCGAATTCATCGTCGATGGGGACCGCAATTTCTACTTCCTGGAGATGAACACCCGCCTGCAAGTCGAACACCCCGTCACCGAACTCATCACCGGCATCGACCTCGTCGAACAGATGATCCGCGTCGCCTACGGTGAAAAACTCACCATCAAGCAGAGCGATGTAACCTTGAACGGCTGGGCCATAGAGAGCCGTCTCTACGCCGAAGACCCCTATCGCAACTTCCTGCCCTCTATCGGTCGTCTGACAAGATATCGCCCCCCGCAAGAAGGCGAGCAGAACGACGGCACGATCATTCGCAACGATACCGGCGTGTATGAGGGCGGCGAGATATCTATGTTCTACGATCCCATGATCGCCAAACTGTGCACATGGGGCAAAGACCGCATCACCGCCATCGACGCCATGCGCGTCGCGCTCGACACGTTTGAGGTCGATGGCATTGGGCACAACCTGCCTTTCCTGTCTGCCGTGATGGACCACGAGCGCTTCCGCTCCGGCAACATCACCACCGCCTTCATCGAAGAAGAGTATCCTGAGGGTTTCGAAGGCACGCAGCCGGACGCGGAGACAGCCCGCAACCTTGCCGCATGCGCCGCGGCCATGAACATGATCGCGCAACTTCGGCGGACAAGAATTTCCGGCGCAATGACAAACCACAAGCGTCGTGTCGGCAAGGATTGGGTCGTCTCGCTCGATGGAGAGGAATACCCCCTGCGCCTGAAAGCGAAGAATGAAGGTGCCAAGATCAAGTTCGCAGACGGCAGCAAGGTCAAACTGCTGACCGACTGGCGCCCCGGCCAAACCATCATGCGCGCCACTGTCAACGGTGCGCCAATTGCGGTTAAGGTCAAAGCCATCCCTGCCGGTTTCGCCCTCACCTATCGTGGCGCGGACGTCAAAGCCATCGTCCTCTCCCCTCGCATGGCGGAACTCAACCGCCATATGATTGCGAAGGTGGCGCCAGACACGTCCAAGCAACTCTTATGCCCCATGCCCGGCCTTGTGGTAGACATCATGGTCAGCGAAGGCGACGAGGTTCAGGAAGGTCAGGCGTTGGCCACGGTTGAAGCCATGAAGATGGAAAACATCTTGCGGGCTGAGAAGAAAACCAAGGTCACCAAAGTTCATGCCGCTAAAGGCGAAAGCCTAGCGGTGGACGAAGTTATCATGGAATTTGAATAAGGCTGCCTACCAGCTCTGCTCTTCAAGCGGGAATTGACGGATGAACGTCGGATCATCGCTGCAGCGTATGTAAAGCATGCCCGGTGTCGCGGCGCGACCGCCCTCGGTGATGCCGGTGCACTCCCTGTTGGTCAGCAGCATGAGAGCGTGGTGGCGGATAGCGATAACTTCTTCGGCCTTGAACCCACGAGTCTTCCGCCCCGGTAACTTGCTCAGACGTTGATCGTCCAGCGCTTTGATGTAGCTCGTTGGACGTTGTGAAAAATCTATGGTGGAAATTTCACCAAGCGCAGGCGCAGGCTGAACACTCGTCAGTTCAACGGGAGCTTCGAACGATGCAGGCTTAGCCGCAGGCACCGTAACGGTAGCGCCAGTGGAAGCCTTGCCTTCGGGATCGATCATGACAATTTGCGCTTCCGACCCCTCTTCCTTCGGCGCAGCTTCCACGGGAGCAGGCTCGACAACCGCAACTTCCGCCTCGACCTGAACCGGCTCTTCGGTTGTCACTTCTGGTTCAACAGGTTTCGTTTCAACCACTTCAGCTTTTGGAGGCTGCTCGACCTTCACCTCTTTCTCAGGCTTAGCCATAGCAACCACAGCATCCGACCCGACAATCCCAGTTTCTGCAACAGCAGTCTCGCTTTCAGGCGTCATAGGAGGTTTGCTTGCCTCGACGGATTCCTTGGGTGCAACTTCAGGGAGTTTCTCAGCGACCTTCACCTTAACCTCATCAGCAGGCTCTGGCTTTGCGATCGCAACCTCGGGGGTCTCAACCTTGGCTTGCTGCTCAGCGACCGTCTCCGCTGGTGCTTCTGGCGCTTTGTACACAAAACCCGTCTTAGGTTTGTCTGGGGCTTTCTCAACGACTGTCTCAACAGGTTCTTTCACGGCCTCAGCGACATCAGGAGCTTTTTCAACTTTGACAGGTTCTTCGATCCTCGCGACTTCTCGTTCCGCTCGCTCAGCCTCAACCACAGGAGTTGCTGCGATTTCCGGCTTCACAGCAGGTTTGGCACCATCAACGGTCGCAGGGGTTTGCTCAGATTCATTAACCTTCCCAGCCACCACGACATCCGTTCCGGGGCGGAAAGCGGGTAGTGTCACCAGACGGCGCTGGGCGCGGCGTGGAGCTACCCGTTTGCGCACAGGCTTTTTGGCAGCCGGCTTGCTCTTGACAGCTTCCGCTTCTTTCAAAAACGGATCGGTCGCATGTGCAGTTCCGCTCAGGAAAAGCGCAAGCGCAATAGTCAAAGCACCGGATTTAACTCGCATCGCAGTCATCACATTCCATCGTTTCGGGCATTACCATCAGGGCACCTTTTGCAAAAGATGCCGCTTAAGCAACACATTAACCAAACCATTCCCACTTTTACAGAGACCTTCCCTCTCATCGTTAACGCCGCTTAATGCTAAGGGTTAAGTCAGCAGAGCTTGGCCGGGCGCTAGCATCAGTCTACAAAGCAAATTGAAAACAGGGAGCATCCGCAAGTGAGTAAAAACGACCTGCCGAGAGACTGGCTCGACCTCGCATCCAAAGAGATGAAGGGCGGCGACCCGCATGCGCTTGTCTGGGATACGCCGGAAGGCATTGCCGTCAAACCGCTTTACACTGCCCAAGACACTGAGGGGCTGGCACACCTTAATTCCACTCCAGGCATGCCGCCCTACACTCGCGGACCGAAAGCCACTATGTATGCGGGCCGCCCTTGGACAATCCGTCAATATGCGGGTTTTTCCACCGCCGAAGAAAGTAACAAGTTCTACCGCGCAAACTTGGCAGCAGGCCAAAAAGGGCTCTCCGTTGCCTTTGATCTGGCAACCCACCGTGGTTACGATTCAGACCATCCCCGCGTTGTAGGCGATGTCGGGAAAGCGGGCGTGGCTATCGATTCCGTCGAGGACATGAAAATCCTGTTCGACGGCATTCCGCTCGATGAAATGTCGGTTTCTATGACCATGAACGGCGCGGTCATTCCCGTTCTGGCATCGTTCATTGTCGCAGGCGAAGAGCAAGGCGTGGACCGCTCCAAGCTCTCCGGAACGATCCAGAACGACATTCTCAAAGAATTCATGGTGCGCAACACCTACATCTATCCGCCCGAACCCTCTATGCGCATCGTCGCGGACATCATCGAATACACGGCAAGAGAAATGCCGAAATACAATTCGATTTCGATTTCCGGCTATCACATGCAGGAAGCAGGTTCGACGCTGGTGCAGGAACTGGCGTTCACCTTAGCCGACGGACGCGAATATGTTCGCGCCGCCATTGCCAAAGGCATGGATGTTGACGCTTTCGCTGGACGACTTTCATTCTTCTTTTGCATTGGCATGAATTTTTTTATGGAAGCAGCGAAGCTTCGCGCCGCACGCTATCTTTGGGCCAAAATTATGGCAGACTTTGGCGCCAGCGAACGCAGCCAAATGTTGCGCACCCACTGCCAAACGTCTGGTGTCTCGCTGCAGGAACAAGATCCCTACAACAACATTGTGCGCACAGCCTACGAAGCCATGAGTGCGGTGCTCGGCGGCACCCAAAGCCTGCACACCAACTCGTTCGATGAGGCAATTGCGCTGCCGACAGATTTCTCCGCCCGAATAGCACGCAACACACAACTGATGTTGCAACACGAAACGGGCGTCACCAAAGTCGTCGATCCACTTGCGGGTTCATACTACGTAGAGAAACTGACAGGCGACTTGATCGACGAAGCATGGGCTTTGATGGAAGAAATCGAAGCTCTTGGAGGCATGACAGAAGCCATCAACAAAGGCATGCCAAAAGCACGAATCGAAGAGGCAGCCGCCCAGAAGCAAGCGCGTATCGACAAAGGCGACGAGGTCATCGTTGGCGTCAACAAGTTTAAACCAAGTTTCGAAGCCCCCATGGATGTGCGCGATATCGACAACGCTGCCGTGCGCGATGCGCAGATAGCGCGCCTCATGCGTATTCGTAAAACGCGCAACGCCGAGGCACATTCCACAGCTTTGGCGAACCTCGAAGAAGTAGCGCGGTCGGGAAATGGCAATATCCTAGAGGCCGCAGTCGAAGCGGCCCGTGCTCGCGCAACTGTCGGCGAAATTTCATGGGCGATGGAAAACGCTTTTGGCCGCCATGCCGCCGATATCATCACCATTGAGGGTATCTACGGCGAAACGTTCGGTGACGACCCGCTCTACAAGAAAACCCAAGATACAATTTCTGGGTTCGCAGAGAAACTTGGTCGGAAGCCACGGGTGCTCGTGTGCAAAATGGGGCAAGATGGCCATGATCGAGGCGCCAAAGTTATCGCGACAGCGTTCCAAGACCTAGGCTTTGACGTTACCGTAGGCCCCCTGTTTCAAACGCCTGAAGAAGCAGCACAATTGGCTGTTGAAGAAGACGTGGATATCGTCGGCGTCTCATCTCATGCCGCAGGCCATAAGACACTGGCACCATTGCTATTGGAAGAATTGGCAAAGCTAGACGCGGCCGAAAAAATTGTCATTTGCGGCGGCGTCATCCCCAATCAAGACTACGATTTCCTGCACCGGGCCGGTGTTAAACAAGTATTTGGTCCCGGCACAAACATCCCAGAAGCAGCGCTGTCTCTCGTTGATTTGCTTAGCGAACAATTCCGTGGGCGGAACATCTAGACCTTGGAGAGCTTTCTCCCCACTTTGGCCCAATTGGGAACTGCGGTTTTTGCCGTGTCCGGTGCGCTTGCGGGCCTACGGAACCGGTTGGACATAGTCGGCGTAACATTCGTTGCGACGCTCACCGGAATTGGCGGGGGGACAGCACGCGATTTGCTGCTTGGTGACACCCCGCTGGCTTGGATCAAGGATCCGACAGATCTTTTCATATGCATCGCGATCGCCATCTTGGTTGCCACGCTCAACAAGCCTTTGTTGGGTCGCAGGCTTGCAGGCCTCTATTTTGCGGACGCACTGGGCCTCGCGCTTTTCGCCGTCCTTGGAGCGGCAAAGGCCGAAACGCTGAATGCCCATCCCTTCATTTGCGTTCTCCTGGGCGCGATGACGGCGAGCTTTGGTGGCATCATCCGTGATGTCGTTTGCAACGATACGCCCGTCTTTCTACAAGAAGAAATATACATAACAGCAGCCCTAGCAGGAGCCGCATTGTATATAATTCTTCCGCAATCGATCGGCTTTGAACTGCGCGCATCTGCAGGGTTTGTTTTTGCTTTCGCCTTACGCATGCTTGCGATCCGATACAACTGGTCCCTGCCCTTCCCGCGCTACGATGACGAACAACGATGAAATTCCAGCCTGTGGCCTTTGCCTGCGGCCAATACCGCCGCACGCAAAACAATCGCTGCACCACCTTATTCCAAAACTGAAAGGCGGTCGCGGCGGCCCCACGATTCTGCTTCATCACGCCTGCCACAACGAAATTCACGCGACACTGACGGAGGCAGAACTGGCACGAGATTACGACACGCCCGCGAAACTTCGCGCTCATCCCCATCTGGCCGGTTTCATCAAATGGCTCGCCAACAAGCCGCCAGACTTTCACCCCCGCACGCAGAAGAGCCTTCGGCGGCGCAAGCGCTGATTTTGTCTTTTTTTAAACGCCAATCTTGTCTAGGCTGATCGCATGAACCTGCTGAAAAAAACCACAAACCCAATGATCGATCCGTTTGGCAGAACAGTTGATTATCTGCGGGTATCCGTGACGGACCGCTGCGATTTCCGTTGCGTTTATTGCATGGCAGAAGACATGACTTTCCTGCCAAAGCGCGAATTGCTGACACTGGAAGAACTTGATCGGCTTTGCTCTACCTTCATCGAAAAAGGCGTGCGCAAACTGCGTCTCACCGGTGGGGAACCACTGGTGCGCAAGAACATCATGGAACTCATCCGCAATCTTTCGCGTCACCTAAAAACGGGCGCACTTGAAGAGCTAACTCTGACAACCAACGGCTCACAATTGGCGCGATATGCCCAGGAACTTGCCGATTGCGGCGTGCGGCGGATCAACGTTTCAATCGACACGTTGGATCGGGAGAAGTTCCAACAAATCACCCGCTGGGGCCAGCTAGGAAAAGTGATGGAGGGCTTAGCTGCTGCAAATGCAGCCGGTCTTCAAGTGAAGATTAATGCGGTGGCGCTGAAAGGTGTGAACGAATTTGAAATCGAGAACATGATCGAGTGGGCGCATGGCGAAGGCCACGACTTCACCCTGATCGAAACCATGCCTTTGGGCGAGATCGACGAAGACCGCACCGACCAATATTTACCGCTGTCCCTCGTCCGTTCTCGGCTTGAGGAAAAGTGGAACCTCACGTCAATTCCCTATAAGACTGGCGGGCCTGCGCGATACGTTGAAATCGCCGAGACTGGCGGCCGCCTCGGCTTCATCACACCTCTCACACATAATTTCTGCGAAAGCTGCAATAGGGTGCGCCTCACCTGCACAGGCACACTCTACATGTGCCTGGGCCAGGATGACGCGGCCGATCTGCGCGCGCCGCTTCGCGCATCGGAAGGCAATGACTTGCTATCAGATGCGATTGACGAGGCGATCAGCCGTAAACCGAAGGGTCACGATTTCATTATCGAGCGCGAGGGTGAGGCTCCCGCCGTATTACGCCATATGAGCGTAACCGGGGGCTAACCAAAATCCGTGCGTTTGGTTCAGGTGAGGAACCAAACAAGCACTAGCGAATAGAGCATTGCAGCACCGATCAAGAGATACGCTTGAAAATACTTTGGTGTAGCCTTGTTGAGAGCCTCGTTGGCCTGCGCCAAAAGATCGGGCCATGTGTAAGAAACGAAATCGCCCTGGGTCATGATGGCGATCACATCACCGTTTTCGTCAATCACCGGCAAACGTCGGAACCGCTCGTTGGACATAATCCGAAGCCAGTCATGAACGCTGTCTTCAGGTCCAGCAGTGCGCACATCTCGTGTCATCACGTCTGCGATTTTGGTTTTCTTAGCGTCAAGCCCCGCATTGACGATCCGCTTCATCACATCACGCTCGGTGAACAATCCGACCATTTTTCCGTCATCGCCGTTAACGACGACAGAGCCGTAGTTCTTCGCTGACATTTCAGCCACAGCTTCCGAAACCAAAGTGTCCTGATGGGTGGTCAGCGGTTTCGGCTTAGATTTGAATTCAATACGGTCAATAATGCGCATCAGTAACCTCCATCTGCATTAGGTTTGCGTGCAGCAAGCTAACACATGCAGAGGTCAAAATACGGCCTGCAACCTATTGCCACATTCGGCGACCTGTTTAGCCCAATTCCAAGAGCAGTTTTTCCGCACGCCCGGAGACACTTTTTCTAGCATCATGCGAATGCCGCTGAAGGTGAGGCTTCAGCCATGCACCAAGTTCAGGCTGGTCGACACTCCACTTCGCCAACACTTTCATAGAATTGTTGAGGACGATCCAATCATCATGGTTTGCCAAATTTCGCTGCATGATTTCGATAGCCCGAGACTTCTGCTCATCACTCAATAGATCGCGCGTAAGGTCAAACAGCAGCGCTAGCGTCCATTGGGTGGAGGCTTGATCGATAGCGGCTACGTCGCTCTGGAGACCATCCATAAAATCCATCGCCCAATCAGGATGCTCGATGGTCACCCGTTTCATGGCGTTAGAAACTCGCAGTCGCACGACTTCATCCTCACTGAAATAGCACTGATAAAGATCTCGATGCCGGGAGCGATCAGCAAGCACAGCATCAACAACTTCGAGGGTGCGGCCCAATGAATTGGAATGTCCGCCCGTCAACATATCCTCGAATTCCTTCACCTCAGCATTCATTATTCTAACTCTCCAATTCCTCCCGCTTCATCTCCAGCGCAAGCCAGGTTTCTTCAGACTCTGTAAGCTTTGCCTGTCGCTCGGCCAGCGTATCGACCAGCTTGTTGAAACGCGCTGGATTGCTTTCAAACAAGTTCGGCTCACCCAACGCTTTATTTAGCTTTGCAATATCGCCTTCCAATTTTTCCATCTCATGCGGAAGCGTGTCTAGGGCGTGCTGCTCCTTGAAGGTTAATTTAAGGGATGATGCAGTCTTCGGTTTGGCGCGCACCGCTTCTTTCCCGCGTTTTTCGCCACCTGTTTTTTTGTGAGCAAAAGGGTTTTCACCGCGTTGGCTCAGCATATCAGAATAACCGCCGGAATATTCCTGCCATTGCCCCTCACCTTCAGGAACCACGACTGACGTGCAAATCCGATCCAGAAAGTCTCTATCGTGAGACACCACAATGACCGTGCCTTGATAGTCAGAAATCATTTCTTGCAACAAGTCTAGAGTCTCAAGGTCGAGGTCGTTTGTTGGCTCGTCCAAGACTAGAAAATTCGATGGCAGGCGCAATTGCATAGCCAGAACCAGCCGTCCGCGCTCGCCACCGGAAAGAACGTGAACGGGAGTACCAGCCTGTTCCGGCAAGAACAGAAAATCCTTCATATACGCCTGCACGTGTTTCGTGCCATCTCCAACCGAGACGACGTCCGAACCACCACCTGTAAGTGCCTCGCGCACAGTCATGTCTGGGCTCAAGGTTGTTCGCTTTTGATCAACCACCAACATATTCAGATTTGCACCATGAATTACCTTGCCTTCATCCGGTTGCAACTCGCCGATGAGAAGTTTGACAAGCGTGGTTTTGCCAACCCCGTTGGGTCCCACAATGCCGAGCCGTTCCCCGCGGGCGATGCGGGTGGAAAAGTCTCGCACCAGCGTACGATCTTCGAAACTCTTGGAAACACCCTCCACGCGCGCTACCAACTTACCGGAAGTCTCCGCTTCAACGACCGTCATCGAAACTGAGCCTTGCGGTTTCAGTCTTTCGGCCCGTTGTTGACGCAACGCACCCAAGTCGCCAAGCCGCTTCATATTGCGTTTCCGGCGTCCGGAAACGCCGTGAGTTACCCAGTGCTCTTCACGAACAATCTTGCGGTCGAGTTTGTGTGCGTCTAATTCCTCTTGCTCCAAAAGGGTATCGCGCCAGTCCTCGAAAGACGCGAAAGACTTGGCCAAAAGGCGTGTTACGCCTCTGTCCACCCAAAGGGTTTGACGCGAAAGATTTTCAAGAAAACGTCGATCGTGCGAAATCATCACCAACGCAGAGCGGCAAGCCTTCAACGTTTGCTCCAACCATTCAATCGCAGGAAGATCCAGATGATTGGTTGGTTCGTCCAGAAGCAAAACATCCGGATCAGGCGCGAGTGCGCGAGCCAGCGCAGCGCGCCGCGCTTCGCCCCCAGAGAGATTCGTCGTGACCGACGCTCCATCCAATCCCAGCGCCTCCATCATCCGCGCAGCGCGATGGAGATCGTCGCCCTCCTCCAATCCGTCAAGAACATAAGCTTCGATACTATCATAGGGAGTTAGGTCTGGCTCTTGCACCAAGTAGCGTATGGTCGTCCCCGGTTGCACAAACCGCTCGCCGCCATCAGCCTCGACCAATCCGGCCGCGATCTTCAGCAGCGTTGACTTTCCAGATCCATTGCGCCCCACAAGGCACAATCGCTCCCCAGCGTGCACAGCCAAATCCGCACCCGTGAGAAGTGGTGTGGAACCAAATGTCAGTTTTGTGTCACGAAGTGCGAGAAGCGGGGGCGCCATTTATAATACCGTGTCAACGAAACATGCAGTGTTCGCAGAACGAGGCTCAGAAACCGCAATAGAGCGCTCTCGAATCCGTTCAACCAACCGCATTTGTGTCTAATCTGCTAGCGAGTTTCGCTCAGAGACAAACACCATTCACTCGTAGAATGAAAGGGCTTGCTTAGCGGTTATTGCTCGCGGAACGCACGGTGGAAGCTGTCAACCAAAGGCTGCATGACGTAGGCTACAAATGTGCGTGGATTGGAGACAACATACACCTCCGCGGCCATTCCGTTACGCACTTCATCAATACCCGTTTTCTTGCCCGGCGTATCACGCATACGGGCACGAGCGAGAAAGTAGCTCTCTCCTGTCTGCTCATCCGTTATTGAATCAGCGGAAACGAAAGTTACCGTTGCATCAATTGGATCATAAAGACGACGGTTCAAAGTGGTTATAGTCACACGTGCGTCCTGTTCTGGCTGCACTTGCTTGGCCTTATTGAGCGGAACGCGGAATTCGACCAGCAGTTCAGCATCGAGCGGCACGATCTCAGCAATCGGTTGCCCCGCTGGAACGACACCACCGGTTGTATTGGCGCTCAAATTAACGATGGTTCCGGCAACAGGAGCGCGAAGTTCAGTTAGGTCCAACGCCGTCTGTGCTGCTGGAATTTGATCGCGAATTTCCGCCAATTCTCCGATGATTTTAGTCATCTCCTCAGAGCGTTTCTCACGATCATTTTCCTGAATTTCGGTCAGCTTTGACGTAGCTTCAGCAATACGTTGGTTCGTAGCTTCAATTTCAGAGCGGAGGTTCTGGCCGGATGTGATTTGTTCAAGCTGCGTCTTCTCCAAATCCCAGAGACGGGATTTCGGCAAGAAGCCTTCATCAGCCAACGGCCTCACGCGCGATAGTTCACGCTCGGTCAAAGCGAGCAGTCGCTGCCCACCGGCTAAGCGTGCTTCCAGTCCTAGCTTTTGCTCCTTGAAGGTCTCGATTTGACGCCCAATTGTCTCCAATTGCGCTGCAAGACGGTTCCGCGCAGCTTCAAATTCACGCCGCTGTTCTTCCAAAACAGGGCTTGCCTGTTGCTGCGCCTGCACAGCCACTTCATCAATGATGCCTTGCCCGCCACGCAGGTTGGATAACGTGTCATCAGTTGCTGGAACACTAACGGGTCCAATTACGCTCTCGCCACGTTGCTCAGCTTCGTAACGAGCTTTCCGGGCCAGAAGGGTTCGTTGCCGCGCCATCAATCGCGTCAGTTCGGCCTGCTTGGCGCTGCGATCGAGCGTCAAAAGCAGATCACCCGCTTTGACCTGTGATCCATCTCGAACCAAAATTTCGCGCACAACGCCACCATCGGGGTGCTGCACCAGTTTATTGTTGCCAGTAGAAATGATCTTGCCACCTGCAACAACCGCAGACGAAATCGGAGACAAAACAGCCCAAAGACCGAAGATCAGCAAAAAACCGAAAACAAACATCAGCCCTTTTGAGACAATGCTTTTGTGACCCGTGGGAACATTATCGCCCCACGACGCCGTCAATTCGCGTGGTGCGTTTTTGTCAGCGCCTAAAGGTGCGGCAGCCGTTTGAGCAGCATCTGCTGGCACTTCTTTTTTTACGGGGTCAATTTTGCCGAGCGGAACTTTTTCACCCACATTGGCCGAAGCCGCAGCGGCAGCCGTCGCGGCAGCACCGCTGGAAGCTGATTGCTGGGTTGGCCCGGAGTCTGGTGTGTGAGTCTCAGCCGAGGATTCGGGTGTTTCCATATCGGGAACGTCATCAACAACATGCGCAGGCGCATCTTCACCACCACGAGAAGTTCTCAACCCATGGTTTTTGGCGGCCAGCTTTTCGGCCTCTTCTAACATCGCAAGAATATCGTTGGGCTTCATACCGATTCTCCCAATCCCGCAGAACCACCGACACTTTCAGCCGTTGCGGCGGACGCCTTGCTTGAACGCTCGCGCTTTTCGCTGCGTGGAGACTGCACTGGAATGCGTTGGGTTTTCGCCGTCACTGTTTTCGGCCCACTGCGCTGCTTGCCCTGATCATCGAAATTTGCGGCAACATAGGCATCAACCTTGCCATTACGTATCGTCAAGACATAGTCAGCCGCACGCAAAACGGACCTGCGCTGAGTGATGATAATAATGGTGCGGCCCTGCGCTTTGGCCCGTTCCAGTGCCTGAACAAGGCTTTCTTCGCCCTCGGCATCCAAGTGAGCGTTCGGCTCGTCCAGAACCAGAACACGCGGGTTTGTATAGAGCGCACGGGCAAGCGCGATGCGCTGTTTTTGCCCGCCGGACAACATGATTTTACCCGGACCAATCACAGTCCCGTAGCCATCATTCAAGCGTGTGATCATCTCGTGAACACCGGCAGCCTGAGCGGCTGCAACCACGCGACGCTCGTCTGGACGGGTTTCCAGCCGCGCAATATTTTCTGCAAGCGTTGCGGGAAATAGGGTAATTTCCTGGCTAACATAGCCCACGCTTTCTCCCCATTGATCTTCGGGCCACTGGCTGCGCTCAGCACCGTCAAGACGCACCTGGCCTTCGTCCAAATTCAAAGCCCCGACAATGGCCTTGGCGACCGTAGACTTGCCAGCACCGGACGGACCGATGATTGCAAGCGTTTTTCCCGCTTCAAGATCGAATGAAATACCGTCCAAAATTGGAGGACCACTGCCCTCTTCATGGGGATTCCACACCAGATTTTCGACAGAGATATGGCCAGCCGGCTCAGGCAAACGAATTTTGTCTTCGTCGCCATCGCTTTGAGCCAAAAGCTCCTTGATATTCTTATCAGCGTCACGAGCCATCGCAATGCGATCCCAGCCGCCGATCACTTGCTCGATTGGACCGAGCGCACGGCCAGAAATCATTGAGGCGGCGAAGATCACACCACCGGAAATCACGCCATTGATAACCAGATACGCACCCCAAGCCATGATAAGAATCTGCAAGACTTTGCGGACAGCTTTTGACGTTCCGTAAAATGCGGAAGCCTGTGAAGCAGCCTCATCGCTGGCGCGCAGCGACATGCCCATTTGCGTGCCCCAACGCTCCATGATTGATGGCAAAAGCCCCATGGCGCGGATGTCTTCAGAACGCGAAAAAACAGACTGAGCAAAAGTAAGCGCGCCTACATCAAACTGTTTCGCCTGCTCGCTCTTTTCTGCCGTCATGGT
This sequence comes from Pseudahrensia aquimaris, assembly GCF_042676045.1. Taxonomy (NCBI): domain Bacteria; kingdom Pseudomonadati; phylum Pseudomonadota; class Alphaproteobacteria; order Hyphomicrobiales; family Ahrensiaceae; genus Pseudahrensia; species Pseudahrensia aquimaris. Next base: position 243,933 of record NZ_JBHTJV010000005.1, read on the forward strand.
TTTGTTGAGCCATGCGACAGCGGCCAGCAAAACCATGCCAACGACCGTAACCACGCCCAACGTCCAGTGCAGCAGGAACATCAGCAGCAAAAAGAACGGCGTAAACGGCAAGTCAAACAGGCCGACAAGCGTGCGTGAAGATATAAAGCTGCGCACATTGTTGAAATCACGCAAATAAGACGAGCTTTGCACCCGCCCATTGCTGGCGGCCAAACGAGAGAACAGCGGATCGGCCACCTCCACGGTGTATTTGGCCGATGCCCGCTGCGCAAGCACGCCTCGGACCGCCTCTGCAATGCCAAACAGGATCATCGCACCGATGGCAATGAGAGAGATATAAATCAATGTTTCCAGAGAGTTGGACGACAAAACGCGGTCGTATATTTGCAACATGTGCAACGCCGGGACGATGACCAACAGATTGACCGCAATCGAGAAGATCGCAATCCATTTCAGGCTACCTTTGAACACCGTCATTCCTCTTTACGCAAAACATACCCGCGGAATCCCACAGAAGTATGATCGTAAAACCCTAACATTTTCTGGATAGGAGCTGTTAACCCAAACGTCGCTCCCCTCCGAGTACATAACTCCAAGATCAAACCGCGTATATCGGCCAGAAACTGGGCGCAAAAATGGAAAAGACCCCATCTCTTGCAAGATGAGGTCTTCTTCCACCTTAGCCCGTTTGGCGGGCTGAGGGTTACCGCCCGTTGGTCAAGAACGGGCGGTAATTTCTTTGTCCGGTCAGATTAGTGATCGACCAGATCTTCGATTTTGAACCACTCTTTGGATTCTTCGAAGTAGACGCTTTCGATATCGATCAGGAGATCGGTACCTGTGTCGCCGACAACCGTTACCGTTCCGTCCGAGTTGGCTTCGAACGTGTAGTCCGAAGATGAGCCGGAACCAAAGGTCACGAGGTCGAAGCCCTTGCCGCCGTCGAGAATATCGTCGCCGTTGGAGACTTCGATACAATCGTGGCCGCCTTTACCAAGGATGAGGTCATCACCATCGGTGCCCTTGATCAACTTATCGTTGCCCTCGGTGCCCATGATCATGTTCGGCTCATCGTCCTCAATCGTCACCTTGACGACCGCCGTGTCCGTTCCACCGTTACCATCGGAGATGGTGTAGGTGAACATATCCATACCAGTAAAGTTCGGATCGTTCGGCGTGTAGGTAACAGTGCCGTCAGCGTTGATCGTAACCGTACCGTTGGTGCCATCCGTGACGTTGATGACTTCGAGCGGATCGCCGTCGGCGTCCGTATCGTTCTCGAGTACATCGATGACGATTGGATCACCAAGATCGACTGTCTTCATGTCATCAACAGCAACCGGATCAACGTTAGGAGCCGGGTCAGGACCAAGATCAACCGTTACGGTTGCAGTGTCTTCGCCACCATTACCGTCCTTGATCGTATAGGTGAAGGTATCCGTTCCCGTAGCACCTGCGTTCGGCGTGTAGAGGATCATGCCATTGGCTTGAACAATGATCGTGCCTTTGCCTGGCTGTGTAGTTCCGATGATCATCAGCGGATCACCATCCGGATCACTATCATTACCGAGCACGTCAATCATGATAGGGGTGCCATCGCTGGCATCCGCCACATCATCCACTGCATCCGGTGGGCGGTTCGGATCAGGGTTGATCGTAACCGTCACGGTCGCCGTATCCGTTCCGCCGTTTCCGTCGGAGATCGTGTAGGTGAACGTGTCCGTTCCAGTGAAGCCAGCGTTCGGTGTGTAGACAGGCTTGCCGTCCGCACCAATCGTGACCATGCCGTTGGAACCGTTGGTCGTTCCAATAATGGTCAGATCCTGACCTTCCGGATCATTGTCGTTCATCAGAACCATGATGGAGACGGGGTCGCCCTCGGTGGTCGTTGCGGTGTCATCCACAGCGTCCGGATCCTGATTTTCTACGGTAACCGTGACCGTGGCCGTATCGGTCTCACCCTCATCATCAGTGATGACGTAGGTGAACGTATCCGTGCCGGTGAAGCCAGCGTTCGGCGTGTAGACCGGGCGGCCATCCGCACCGATTGTGACCGTACCGTTGGCGCCGTTGGTGACAGAAGTCACTGTAACCATTCCACCATCTGGATCGTTGTCGTTGACGAGAACATCAATCGCAACCGGCGTGCCGGATGGCGTTGTTGCCGCATCGTCAACAGCCACAGGTGGCAGATCCGGATCAGCTTCCACCGTCACTTTCACTTCCGCAGTGGAGAAGCCACCGTTTCCGTCCGTGATCGTGTAGGTGAACGTGTCCATGCCAGTGAAGCCCGGGTTCGGCGTGTAGATCGGCTTGCCATTCGGACCGATAGCAACGGTGCCGTTGGCCGGTGTGCCGAGCGACACAATCGAAAGTGGATCACCTTCTGGATCGCTGTCGTTCATGAGAACCATGATCTCAACCGGATCGCCTTCGCCTGTCGTGGCCACATCGTCGACCGCATCAGGTTTCTGGTTGTTGACCGTCACCGTGACAGTCGCCGTATCCGTCGCGCCTTGGTCATCGACAACCACGTAGGTGAACGTATCTGTTCCCGTAAAGCCAGCGGCTGGTGTGTAAACCAATTCGCCGTTAGCACCCTGGGTGACCGTTCCACCATTGGCCGACGTTGGATCGAATGACTGGATCATCTGGGCATCGCCCTGATCGTCCGTGTCGTTCGCCAGAACATCGATGGAGACCGGCGTGCCGGAGTCCGTCGTCGCCACATCGTTGTTGGCTGTGGTGTCATTGGGCGTCGGGTCAACCACGGTGACCGTAACGGTCGCCGTATCGGTTGCGCCTTGGTCATCAACAACCACGTACTCAAACGTGTCCGTGCCGGTGAAGCCCGTTGGCGGGATGTAGACCAGCTGACCGTTTGCGCCCTGCGCAACCGTACCACCATTGGCCGAAGTCGGATCAAACGACTGGATCATCTGGGCATCGCCCTGATCGTCCGTGTCGTTCGCCAGAACATCAATCGTCACAGGCGTGTTGATGTTCGTGGTATCCGCATCGTCGTTAGCGGTCGTGTCGTTCGGCGTTGGGTCAACCACGGTGACCGTAACGGTCGCCGTATCGGTTGCACCTTGGTCGTCAACAACCACGTACTCGAACGTGTCCGTGCCGGTGAAGCCCGTTGGCGGGATGTAGACCAGCTGACCGTTTGCGCCCTGCGCAACCGTACCACCATTGGCAGAAGTCGGATCAAACGACTGGATCATCTGGGCATCGCCCTGATCGTCCGTGTCGTTCGCCAGAACATCAATCGTCACAGGCGTGTTGATGTTCGTGGTATCCGCATCGTCGTTAGCGGTCGTGTCGTTGTCGTCGCCGGTGATCGTTACCGTCGCCGTATCCGTGCCGCCTTTACCGTCAGAGATCGTATAGGTGAACTCGTCCGGACCGGTATAGCCAGGGTTCGGGATGTAGACGATTTGTCCGTCCATCGTCACGATGACCGAGCCATTGGATGGCGGCGTTGTGCCGATGATGGTCAGCGGGTCCATGTCCGGGTCGCTGTCGTTGGTGAGCACGTCGATGAACTGGGGCAGGCCCGTGTTCACTGTCGCATCATCAACCGCATCCGGGTCGTTATTGTCTGGCTCGACATTGACCATCACGTTGACAACATCGCTGCCGCCCTGATCGTCTTTCAGCACATATGTGAAGCTGTCCATACCAGTGAAGCCATCGTTTGGCGTGTAGGTGACAGTTCCGTCATCATTCAGCACAACCGTGCCGTTCTGAGCCGTGCCGACCATCATTACCATGATGGGGTCGCCATCCGGATCGCTGTCGTTTGCAAGAACATCGATGACAACTGGCGTGCCTTGCGGCGTGTCAGCCATATCGTCCTTACCCACTGGCGGATTGTTGGTCGGGGCTTCAACGGTAACCGTGACAGTCGCCGTATCCGTCGCGCCTTGCGCATCGATCACGGTGTACTCGAAAGTATCGGTTCCGGTGAAGCCGGTCGCTGGGATGTAGACCAGCTGTCCGTCACCCGTCTGCAGCACCATGCCACCGTTGGCCGATGTCATGTCGAAGGAGTCAATCGACTGCGCATCGCCTTGATCGTCCGTGTCGTTCGCCAACACATCTATCGTCACAGGCGTGTTGAGGGCGGTCGTGTCCGCATCATCAACAGCGTTGGTGTCATTTATCACGCCAACTGTGACAGTTACAGTCGCCGTATCCGTCTCGCCACGCTCATCAATGACCGTGTACTCGAACGTATCTGTACCGGTGAAGCCTGCTGGCGGGATGTAGACCAGTTCGCCGTTAGCGTTCTGGGCAACCATGCCACCATTGGCAGACGTCATGTCGAATGACTGGATCGTCTGAGCATCGCCCTGATCGTCCGTGTCGTTCGCCAACACATCAATCGTGACAGGCACACCAACCGTTGTCGTAGCGTCGTCATCGACGGCGTTGGTGTCGTTCGGCTCGCCAACAGTGACAGTCACAGTCGCCGTATCCGTTGCGCCGTCATCATCGACAACAGTGTACTCGAATGTATCGGTACCCATGAAGCCTGCTGGCGGGATGTAGACCAGTTCGCCATTGGCGTTCTGGGCAACCATGCCACCGTTGGCCGATGTCATGTCGAATGACTGGATCGACTGGGCATCGCCCTGATCGTCCGTGTCGTTCGCCAGCACATCAATCGTGACGGGCACATCGACCATCGTCTCAGCGGCATCATCAACAGCGTTGGTTGAGTTTGGCTCGCCAACTGTGACAGTCACAGTCGCCGTATCCGTTGCACCACGAGCGTCAGTGATCGTGTAGGTGAATGTGTCTTCACCCTGGAAGCCAGCCGCCGGAATGTAGACCAACTGGCCATCACCCGTGCGCAACACCGTGCCACCGTTAGCCGACGTGCCGTCGAAGCTGGTGATCGTCTGGATATCGCCCTCATCGTCGACATCGTTGGCTAGAACATCGATCATCACCATTGTGCCCGGCGTCGTCGTGGCCGCATCGTCCACCGCGTCGGTGGTGTTAGGCTGCTCAACGGTCACTGTAACGGTCGCCGTATCCGTTGCACCTTCGGCATCAACCACAGTGTATTCGAACGTGTCCGTTCCAACGAAACCTGCTGGTGGGATGTAGACCAACTCACCATTGGCGTTCTGGGCGATCATGCCGCCTTCAGCAGAAGTCATATCGAACGACTGAATAGTCTGAGCATCGCCCTGATCGTCAGTGTCGTTCGCCAGAACATCGATTGTGACCGGAGTATCGACATTCGTCGTTTCCGCATCATCAACAGCGTTCGTATCGTTGTCAGCTGCCACAGTGACCGTAACGGTCGCCGTGTCCGTTGCGCCTTGAGCATCGACCACCGTGTAGGTGAACGTGTCAGTGCCTTCAAAGCCCGCATTCGGAATGTAGACCAACTCGCCAGCAGCGTTTTGAGCGACAGTGCCGTTCGCGCCGTTGGTGAAGGACTGGACACTTTGTGAGTCGCCCTGAGCGTCCACATCGTTAGCCAGAACGTCGATTACAACTGGTGTGCTCGGCGTGGTTTCGGCCGTGTCATCGACAGCGTCGGTGTCATTGGGCTGCTCAACGGTCACCGTCACAGTAGCCGTGTCAGTCACACCGGTCTCATCGGTGATCGTGTATTCGAACGTGTCCGTGCCGATGAAGTCCGCAGCTGGCGTGTATTCCAGCGTGCCGTCAGCGTTCTCGGTGACCGTGCCACCGTTGGCGGTCGTCATATCGAAGTCAGTGACCTCAAACGTGTCGCCATCAGGGTCTGTGTCGTTGCCGAGCACATCGATGGAGACAGGCATGTTGGCATCCGTCGTTGTGTTGTCATCGACAGCATCGACAGTGCTTTCCACCGGCGTAATGACAACAGTCGCAGTTGACGTTAGGCCATCCTCATCGGTGATTGTGTACTCAAAGGTATCACCACCGGTGAAGCCCGGTGCTGGCGTGTATTCCAGCGTACCATCAGCATTCTGCGTAACGGTGCCACCATTCGGCGTTGTCATATCGAAGTCCGTGACCGTCAGGTTCGCATTGTCACCATCTGGGTCATCGTCGTTCGCCAACACATCGATTGTGACAGAACCACCAGTGCCGGGGTTCGCAGCCGTATCGTCTTCCGCAACTGGCGGAACTGGAGCTGCATCGACAACAATGGTCACAGTAGCCGTGTCTGTCAGGCCATCCTCATCCGTAATCGTGTATTCGAACGTGTCTGTGCCTTCAAAGCCCGGTGCACCGGTATATTCCAGCGTACCGTCAGCGTTCTGCGTAACCGTGCCACCGTTTGGTGTGGTTGCGTCAAAGTCGGTCACAGTCAGGTTCGCATTGTTACCATCCGGATCATCGTCGTTCGCGAGAACATCAATCGTGACGGAACCACCCGGCGCATCCAGCGCAGCCTGATCGTCTTCCGCAACTGGCGGAAGCTCAGATTCGCCTACGGTGACAGTCACCGTCGCCGTATCGGTCGCGCCCATCGAGTCCGTGATCGTGTATTCGAACGTATCCGTGCCTTCAAAGCCTGCCGCAGGCGTATACGTCAGCGTGCCGTCGGCATTCTCGGTGATCGTGCCACCGTTCGCTGACGTGGCATCGAAGTCGCTGACCTCAAACGTGTCACCTTCCGGATCGTTGTCATTACCGAGTACATCAATCGTAATTGGCGTGTCGAAGTCGGTTTCCCGCTCATCGTTGACAGCGTTCGTCGTGTTCTCGTCAACGTGGACGGAAACAGTCGCCGTGTCGGTGTTACCCTTGGCATCCGTGATCGTGTATTCGAATGTGTCCGAACCGGAGAAGCCTGGAGCTGGCGTGTAAACCAATTCACCATCGGCATTCTGCGTGACCGTGCCACCATTGGCGGTCGTCGTATCGAAGTCGGTGACTTCAAACGTGTCACCATCCGGATCGACATCGTTGTCCAATACTGGGATCGTGACAGGCGTATCCTGACGCGTACCAATATCATCATCGATCGCATCGACCGTGTTGTCAGAGACAGCAACCGTCACAGAACCTGTGTCCGTCAGGCCGTCTTCGTCCTCAACCGTGTAGTCGAACGTAGCATCGCCCGTGAAGCCGTCTTCC